>JAJYJR010000043.1 GCA_021789355.1 Chloroflexota bacterium
GCGCACGGCGATGCTCCTCCGCTCCGAGCGCTCCGCCCGGCGAGCCGAACACGAAGCCGCGGCGCGACTGGCGCAGGAGCTGCGCGATCGGGGTGACACGCTCGTCTCGCTCGCCCGCCTGCAGCCGGGGCCGACCGCGGCCGATACCGCGCTGCGGATCTGTCGGGAGGCCCTGCGACTCCCCGGGGCAGAGGCAGCGGTCATCCGAACGGTGGACTCCGACGGGATCGTCGTCCCGCTCGCGATCGCCGGGACGGACTTCGACGCGACCGGCTACCTCGAACGACCTCTCCCGGTCGCGCGCGCCGCCGCACTCCGCACGAGAGCGGCAGACAACGCCTGGATCGACCGGATCGCACCCGACGAGACTGAGCCGGGGTTGCGCGCACTGGCCGATACGGGCC
Organism: Chloroflexota bacterium; assembly: GCA_021789355.1. Next base: position 405 of record JAJYJR010000043.1, read on the forward strand.
TGCGCGGGCTGGTCAGCGCGCCGTTGCGCTGGGAGGGCCGTCTTGCCGGGATCGTGTCGCTCGGCGTGTACTCCGACGCGGCGGCCGCCCAGCTGCCCGACCGGATCGCCACCACGCGGGAGCTCGGCGTGGTCGCCGGTGCCCTGCTCGGCCCCCAGCTCGCGAGTCGCGACCGGCGCCTGGCGCTGCAGCGGCACGTCGCGCGTGTGATCGACGAGCGCGCGTTCGAGCCCGTGTTCCAGCCGATCGTCGAGCTCACCGCACATCGCATCGTCGGCTTCGAGGCGCTCACGCGTTTCGCCGACGGGACCCGACCGGATCTCCGGTTCTCGGAGGCGGCAACGGTCGAGCTGGGCGAGCAGCTCGAGACTGCCACCCTGCGCGCGGCGCTCGTGTCGGCAAGTTGCCTGCCCGAGGCAGCGTGGCTCAGCCTGAATGTGTCGCCCGCACTCGTGACTGCTCCCGACCGGCTCGGCGGGATACTCGCGAGCGCCCGTCGACCGGTCGTCCTCGAGATCACCGAGCACGTCCCCATCGACGACTACGACCGGCTCATGGCGGCCCTGCGTCCTCTCCGCTCACAGGCCCGGATCGCCGTCGACGACGCCGGTGCGGGGTACGCCGGCCTGCGGCACATCCTCGAGTTGAGGCCGGACTACGTCAAGCTCGACCGCGCGCTGGTTCGTTCGATCGACAGAGACCCGGCAAGGCGCGCGCTCGCATCCAGCCTGGCGAGCTTCGCCCGCGAGACCGGCTCCACGCTGATCGCGGAGGGGATCGAGACTCGCGAGGAACTGTCGGTGCTCCGGGAGCTGGGCGTGGGGCTTGGTCAGGGGTATCTGCTCGGACGGCCGGAGCGCCTCGAGCCGCCCGGCGACGCGGTTATCCCGGTCATCGCGCAGATGGCCGGATGAGCCGCGGGAGACGCACGCAGGAACCGGCGGGAGCGGCGCGGAGCGGGGGGCCTGTGCATCAGGAGGGGGTCCCGCGCTGGCTCGTCGGCTGACAGTGATCCCGGGGGAAGAACATCGCCAGGTCGGTCGGCGCGCTCCTCGACGAGCCGTGGTCACCCTCCGGCAGGGCCGGGTGCTGACAGTCTCGGCCGCTGCCAGAAAACCGACCAGAACCTGTCTCGCAGGTCGCAGCCGCCACCCCCCGCACGAACCGGTGACATGGGGTGCTTGGAGCGAGAGACAGGATTCGAACCCGCGAGGTCTTGCCAGGCGCAGCACGACCTCGATGTCGCTCGGCGTGGCATCCGCGAATCGGAGCGCGGGTGACCGCCTGGATGTTGTCACTCCCCGGGTGCGCCCCGGCGGATCTAGAGCGACAGCAGATCGGCACGCTGCGGGTCAGCCGGTGGTTCGTCTTCATCACCGCCACCGCCCCAACCATCGCAGAAATCAAAGCGGGTCCCCGGTCTGCCGGGTTCGCTACCTGGAGTCAGCCAGACCTGCCGCAGAGAAGGGCGGCACCTGATCCTGTCTCGACGCGTCAATCTCCAAGAGTGCCTCACCGAGTTCGTAGTCGGCAATGAGTTCGTCGATGAGGCCGCCCCCAATCGCCGCCCGGACAGAGCGTGCCTTGGCCGCCCCGCCGGCGACACCAATCACGCGTCGTGCGGCTCTCAGATCCTCGAGTGACAGTCCGACGGGGAAGAGCGAGGGCTCCTCGACCTCTCTGCCGGCAGCGTCAAAGTAGTGACCCAGGATCTCGCCTTCGGCACCGCGCGCGATGATCTCCCGCATCACGTGCGCGTCGACGAGTCCGTCACTGCGAAGCAGCGAGTCCTCCCCGACCACGCCGATCGACACGAGCGTCGCGTCGGCCGCACGGGCCAGTCGGAGGACCTGCTCTACCGGAGGAGAGGCCAGTAGGAACTGAAGCGAGGCCATGGAGTCGGCGAAGGCCGGGGACGGGAGGTGGACAGCCTCGGCGCCCAGTGCGGACGCGAGCGTCCGCGTGACCTCGATCGCCGGCGCCATGTCCTTCCCGCTCGCGTGGCCGACGGCATCCACGATGACCACGCCGGTCGTTCGCCGGGGCCTCACGAGATGAGCTGCAATGGCCAAGGTGCGACCCCAGCTCACCGCCACCGTCTGGTGCCCACCGACGGCGAGTCGCTCGATGCGCCGCGCTCCCGCACGAGCCGCCGTCACCATGGAGCTGTCGTCGACCAGGCGCATCCCGATCTGCGCGGAGATGCCGAAGCGATCGCGGATCGCCTCGCCGAGCTTCATCTCGAGCGGCGCAGGCTCAGTCACCGTGACTTCGACGATGCCGAGCGCCTCGGCCTCATTGAGAGCGCGGCTAATCGTCGATCTCGACACGCTGAACCGCTTCGCGATCGTCTCCTGGTTCATTCCCAACTCGTAATGCAGCCGCGCGACCTCGATGAGGAAGTCCCGACGCTCGGTCGCCATCCCTCGCCTCTGCTACCTACTGTGCCTCACGCTTGCATGGCCGCTGGGGACTCCCCTGTGTCGCCCACGGCTACACGCATCCGTTTCACATTCTCCGACAGATCACCGCGGTGCAGACTGCCTCCGATCAGGAGCATGGTGTCTTGACCGTAGAAGTCGACGAGTTCCGCGGCACGGTCGACGGTCATGCCGCCGCCCGGTGACGGGAAGATGGCCGAAACGCCCGGCAACGGGCTGCGGCAACCCGCCGCGACATCGAGGCATGCGGCGGGGCTGAAGCTGAACCGGCCACCGAAGCTCGGGAAGATGGAGATGTCTGCGCCGGCCAGCCTCGCGAGCGTGCCGAAGATGAGCCCGTGCCTGATTCCGGCATGCTCGTCGGCCACGAACGAGCCTAGGAACGACGGGTGCATCATGATCGGGAGGGCCAGTCGATCGTCGTCCGCGAGGCGCCGCATCGTGTCGAGGCCAGCGAGACCGGGGAGGACGAGGAGTCCTCCCGCTCCTGCGTCCTTCGCCAGGCGCGCACGGCTCTCGAGTTGATCGGCTGGCGCGTTGAGCGATGGCAGATAGATGGCGTGTCTCCCGGTGATCTGGTTGGCCTCACGTACGGCCGCGGCGCAGGCGACGACCCGCTCTTCGAAGAGCGCGAAGGGCTGGTTTGCGATGCCGTGATCGTCCTTGATGACGTCCATGCCGGCGATCGCGAGGGTCCGCGCCATGGCCGCAAGCGCAGCGCTCCCAAGCCCCACGGGCTTGAGGGCGGTGGCGAGTAGAGGCCGGCCCCAGACGCCGAGAAGCTGTCGCAGGCCAGTGATGCCGTAGCGTGGGCCACGGAATCGGCCGAGCAGCTCGATGGGCAGGTCGAGATCGATGAGGCGCACGCCGGGGAACAGCGAGCAGTTGCCGAAGACGACGTTGAGGAGCTGGGGCAGCTCGAAGCCGGTAGTCTCGACGGCGTAGCTGATGCGCGCCAGCGTGGAGCCCCTGTCAGGCTGCAGCGCCCGTATCTGTCCGATCACGTGCCGACGGATGTCGTCATCTGCGATCAGGTCGGCGGGGAATTCGATTGTTTGCTCGATCGTGATCGCCTGTGCGCGCGCCTCCGCCTCCGCCGGCGGCGCGCTGATCGCGTAGGTGGCTTCGAAGCGAACACCCGAGACCGCAAGGGTCGTGGCTGGGATCGTCATAGCGAATCTGCCCGTTCCACGGTCCCGATGAGCTCTGGGGGCACGATGGCCAGCTCGGCCGGCTCGATCCCCAGGTCGTGGCCGAGCAACTGCTCGACGCCCCGCACGATCCCGGCCGCATCGAGACCGTACTCACGGGCCAGGTACGGTCGGCTGGCACCGTGTGCATACGTGTCCCGCAGCCCCACCCGGACCAGTCGCTTGCCCAGCCCCCGTTCGGCGATGCGTTCCGCGACTGCAGACCCGAGGCCGCCCACGATCGTGTGGTTCTCCGCCGTCACGACGCCCGCGCGCCCCCGCGCGATGCTCTCTTCGATCTCCGGATCGTCGAATGGCTTGTGCGTCGAGACGTGTAGGAGACGGACGCCCACGCCGTGCGCCGCCAGGGCCCGCGTGGCGCGCATGGCCTCCTCGGTTTCGATGCCGGCGCTGAGCACCGTCGCGTCGTCTCCCTCCGACAGCACACGCACGCGATCGAGGCGCATCGGGTCGCCGGGCGGGAACAGTCTGGGCATCACCCCGCGAAGCATCCGCACGTATACGGGGCCCTGGACCGCCTGCGCGACATCGAGCACTGACTCGACGTCCGTCGCGTCGCCCGTCTCGAGCACGGTCATGTTCGGGGTGGCCCGCATGATCGCGACATCCTCGATCGCCTGATGACTGACGCCCCCCGGGGTCGTGATGCCCGGCAGGAATCCAATCAGGCGGACGCGAAGATTGGGGTAGGCGATCGACATCGCGAGCTGGTCGTAGGCGCGTCTATAGATGAAGACAGCGAACGTATGAATGAACGGTGTGTAGCCTTCGCGGGCGAGCCCGCCTGCGAAGCTCAGCATGTTCTGCTCCGCCATCCCGACCGAGAAGAAGCGGTCAGGGTACGTGTCGCGCCACCGTCCAACCTCAGACGAGTTCGTCAGATCCGCGGACAGCACCACCACCTCGGGCTTGTCGGCCGCCCAACGGATGAAGTTCTCCACGTGCGGCCGCACCACGGTCTCGATGCTCATCGCAACATCGCCTCGTACGCCGCCCGATAGCGGGAACGTTCTTCGTCGGACGTCAACCGGACGGTGTGAAGCAACGGTCTTCGTTCCGCGAGCAGCGGGATCCCACATGTCGGATCGGTGCGCGCAACGATGACGAGCGGGCTCGCGGACGCCTGCTCCATCGCGTCCGAGAGCGCGACCACGTTGTTGCCGTCGACCTCGACCGCAGTCGCTCCGAACGCCCGTATTCGAGCTGGCAACGGTTCCAGGAGGGCAACCGACGCGACTTCCCCATCGCACTGTTGTCCGTTGGCGTCGACGACGACGCGGAGATTGTCGAGCCGGTGGAACGCGGCGTTGGCAATCGCCTCCCAGGTCTGGCCCTCTTCGAACTCGCCGTCCGACATCATGACCCACACGTGCCCGCTGTCGCCGCGTCGCTTGCGCGCGAGCGCGATGCCGGCCGCCTGACTGAGAGCCTGCGCAAGAGATCCCGCAGTGGTCTCGATACCAGGCGAGTGCTCCGCGCCGATCATCTCGACCGTGCCGCCGTCGCGGTTGAACTCGTCGAGTGCGTCGGGCACGAGCCGACCGACCTCGATCAGGGCGGCGTACAGCGCCAGGGCGTCATGCACCGGCGAGAAGATCAGCCGATCGAACGCTGGGCCCCTTGGGCCGTTGGCCGCCGCCCCGGAGATGTAGTGAAGATTGTCTGCGCTGGGCACCCCCGTGAACGGGCCCGGCCGCACGGGTACCTCAAGAGGCGCCAGCCGGAGGATTCGCGTGTACAACGTGGCGAGGATCTCGGCGGACGAGCACGCCTGAGAGAGATAGCCCTCGCTGTGCTTCAGGGTGTGCTCGAACACGCGAAGCCGGATCCCGGCCGCAACCGCGTTCGCCCGCTGCGCCCAGGGAGGCGTGTCGCCAGGGATCATCACGGGAGCACCTCCCCTGTTGTCGGCCCAAAGGGCGGGTGAAGCACGCCGACGTCTGTGATGTACGCGGAGATCAATGCGCCCGGAGTCACGTCGAATGCGGGATTCCAGACGGGAACGGCAGGCGGCGCGGCCCGGCAGCCCCGGAACAAGCGGATCTCATCTGCTGGGCGCTCCTCGACCACAATGTCTCGACCAGCGGCAGTCGCAGGATCGAATGTCGAGGACGCGGCCGCGACGTAGAAGGGCACGCCGGCATGCCGCGCGAGAACTGCCAGTCCAAAGGTCCCGATCTTGTTGGCGGTGTCGCCGTTCGCGGCGATTCGGTCTGCTCCCACGACGACGGCGTCCACGCGCCCACCATCCAGCAGGGCCGCCGCGGCCGAGTCCGCAACGAGCGTCACGTCGATTCCGGCGTCCAGAAGTTCCCACGCGGTCAGCCTTGCCCCCTGGAGGAGGGGCCGAGCCTCGCAGACGTAAACCTCGACAGGCTCGTGGGCCGCAGCTTTCGCGTACACGATGCCGAGCGCAGTTCCCCACCCGAGCGTGGCGAGGCGCCCCGTATTGCAGTGCGTCAGGATCCGGGTGACGCCGGCAAGGTAGGCGCGGCCGAACTCCCCAATCAGGCGGCACGCTTCGCGGTCCTCTTCGATGATGAGGAGCGCCTCGTCGAGCGCGCGCCGTCGTAACTCGTCGAAAGTCGCCGCCTGCGAGGCCGCGTCCCGGACGCGGCCGACCGCCCACATGAGGTTCACCGCGGTTGGACGTGCACGGCCGATCGTCTCGGCGAGTACGCCCAGGTGGGTTCGGGCGGCACCCAGGCTCTCGCCGTGCCAGGCATCAATCCCAAGCACCATGGCGAGAGCGCCGCATGCCCCGATCGCGGGAGCGCCGCGCACGGCGAGACGGCGAATGGCGTCGATCGCGGCCCCGCATGTCTCGAGCCGGGTCACGTTGACGGCGGTCGGCAACTCGGTCTGATCGATGATCTCAATCGCCGCTCCGTCCCACGCCACTGCAGGGCGCAATCCGCTCGTCATCACTTCCTCTTGCTCCCCGCGGCGTGCGGCCCACCGTCCAGGGTCCTCCACGACGATGCCCCTCCACAGCGCCGCTGCCTGCTGTTCCGCGACCGGCGGCCCTCAGATCGCGATGCGGTGCACGTTTGTGCAAACGCCGCAATCTTGGTCGCCCATGGTACACGACCTGTCCAGTGGGGCTCTCCAGCCGCCGATATGCACATTTGTGCAGCATATTGACAAACGACGATCTGACCCTATCATGCCACCAACCCTGATCGCGATGAGGAGGTAGTTCCCGATGGTGTGGCGCGAGGGGATGACGCGGCGGACCTTCATCCGGCGTGCGGGTCAGCTCGGTGTGGGGGCCATCGGACTTGGCTCGGTCATGACGGTGCTCGACGCGTGCTCCGCCGGTTCCGCGACGGGCGCTCCATCATCGTCAGCAGGCGCTGCACGAGCGTCGGCGTCCGCGGCACCGCCGGCGGCCCTGCAGGCCGTGAAGGTGCAGTTGTTGTGGATCGAGGACGTCGAGTTCGCTGGTCTGTACGCAGCAAGCTCACAGGGCTTCCTGAAAGCCGCGGGGCTCAGCCAGACGCTCATCCCGGGCGGCCCGCAGATCAACGCGATCCAGTCGGTCGCCGGGGGTGCGGCGCCGATCGGCCTGATCGGGTCCACGGATCAGATGATCCAGGCACGCGCCAACGGCGTCCCCGTCAAGATGATCGCTGCGACCTTCCAAACGGGCCCCTTCGGGGTGATGAGTCTCGCAAGCGCGCCGATCAAGACCCCGAGCGACCTCGTCGGCAAGAAGATCGGTCTCCAGGCAGGCGGACGGCCCACCTTCAGCGAGATGCTGAGCGCAAGCGGCCTGACCGCCAGCCAGATGACCATCGTGCCCGTCGGAACCGATCCGACTCCGCTCGTTAGCGGCCAGGTCGATGGGTTCTGGTCGTACGCCTTCAACCAGCCTCTCGAGCTCGCGGCGAAGGGCATCAAGACGACCATGCTGCTCGCCTCGACCGCCGGTGTGCCGGATTACGGAGACGTCATCTTCACGCTCGACGATGTGCTCCAGAAGAACGAAGCGCTGCTCGTGAGCTGGTTGCGGGCCGCCGTTCAGGGCTGGCAGTACGCCCTCGCGAACCCTGCCGCCATGGCGAAGGAGACCGTCGATCAGTCGCCCAGCCTCAAGCTGAGCCTGTCGCAGCAGACCGCGCAGGCCTCCGCCCAGGTCCCGTTCCTGACATCGGCGCTGACGAAAGCGAAAGGGCTCCTCTGGATCGATCCGTCGTCGGTGTCCAAGTCGATCGATCTGAACCTCAAGACCGGTCAGATCAAGAGCGCCGTGAACGTCAACGATGTGATGACGACGACGATCCTCGAGAAGGCCTTCGGCGGAAAGACGACCCTCTGAGCAGCTCTACGTCGCCCAGGTGATGCCGATGACCCCAGCGACCTCCCCGAGGGGACAGGGCGCAAGCGACTGCCCGAGCATCGAGTTGCTTGGCGTGAGCAAACGGTTCCACGCGGGCGCTGGTGAGGTCGAGGCGGTGCGTGACGTCAGCCTGCGGGTCGAACGGGGTGAGTTCGTCTCGATCATCGGGCCCTCGGGCTGCGGCAAGTCGACCACGCTGCGGATCGTGGCGGATCTCACCCCTCCCACGGCGGGCATCGTTCGCGTCGAGGGAGGATCGGCTTCGGATGCGCGGCGGGCGCGCCGCTTCGGCATGGTCTTCCAGGATCCGGTGCTGCTGCCCTGGAGGACGCTCGACAAGAACGTGGCGCTGCCGCTCGAGGTGGCCGGGATCCGCCCGTCGGCGGCCCCACGGCGACCGCAGGATCTGATCAAGCTCGTCGGACTCCAGGGATTTGAGCACATGCTGCCGTCCCAGCTGTCGGGCGGAATGCGTCAGCGCGCCGCGATCGCACGTGCGCTCGTCCTGGACCCGTCGATCCTGTTGCTCGACGAGCCCTTCGGGGCTTTGGACGAGTTCACCCGCCAGCGGCTCAACCTCGACCTCCTGCGGATCTGGAGCGAGAGCGACACGACTGCGCTGCTCGTCACGCACAGCATCTCCGAAGCGGTACTCCTCTCCGATCGGGTAGTAGTCATGACCAATCGTCCGGCGACGATCTCCACGATCATCAGGGTCGACCTGCCACGTCCGCGGACCCTCGCGGCTCTGCGGAGCCGCGAGGCATTCGAGATCATCCGCGACGCCTCCGAGGCTCTCTACGGTGAGGCGGAGGACCGAGACGCGGTCGAGGCTCCGGGCCCCAGGGTCTCCTAGGGGAGACCTATGAACGTCGGCATCCGCTGGTTGATTCGCGCGCGGGGGGCGATCTCCCTCGCCGTTCTCTTGGCTGCCTGGGAGATCGCCGCGCTCCTCATCCCGCAACGGGTGACAGTCTTCCCGGCGCCATCCCTTATCGCGCAGACGCTGATCGACAACGCGTCCACCTTCGTCGAGGCAGTCCAGCCGACCGCGATCGAGGCGACGATCGGCCTGGTGATCGCGTGCATCGCATCGATCGCCCTGGCCGCCGCGTTCGTGCGCTCCAGGGCGTTGGAGGAGGGCCTGTACAACGTCGCAGTCATGATGCACAGCATCCCGGTCATCGCGATTATCCCCATCCTCGTGATCTGGCTGGGAACCGGGTACGCACCGAAGATCGCCGTCGCGGCGCTCGCCTCGTTCTTCCCGATCCTCGTCAACACAACGCGCGGACTGCAGATCGTCGACGAGCAACTCCTCGAGTACATGCAGGTCCTTGACGCCAGTTGGTGGCAGACGCTTCGCATCGTCCGCTGGCCGACCGCCTTGCCCTACCTCTACGCCGCCCTGAAGATCGGAGCGCCGTCCGCCGTGCTCGGCGCCACCATCGGTGAGTGGATCGGGTCGCAGACCGGGCTGGGGTACCAGATCCTGTCGGCCATGTTCAACTTCGATCCGCCGATGCTGTGGGCCACCATGGTGGTCTGCGCCGCAGTCGCCCTCGCAGGGTTCGGCCTATTCGCGCTGCTCGAGCACGTCACCGTCGGGAGCTGGGCTGATGCGGACGGCTCCGGCGTATGAGGGCCGCGAGGCAGCCGACCCTCGACCAGCGGAAGGGCACCCGCGGGGCGGCAATGTTGTCGGGGTTGATGTCACGCCTCAGGTCGCTCGCGTTGCGGCTCACCGGGCTGGCGCTCCTGATTGCAGTCTGGCAGTTCGCCACAGCGGCGCTCGACGTTCCCACGTACCTGCTGCCCCAGCCGGTCGTGCTCGCGTTCGGCCTCGTGCAGGATCAGGCGGTGATTCTCGATGGCCTGCGGCCACTCGCGTTCGAAGCCACCCTTGGGTTCCTGCTCGGCAACGGACTAGGGCTTGCCCTCGCGATCACGGTCGACAGCGTCCGCTGGGCAAGGGGGGCAGTGTACCCGCTCGCCCTCGCCATCCGGAGCGTCCCGATCGTCGCGATCACGCCGCTGATCTCCCTCATCCTGGGGTTTGGCACGCAGACCACCGTCGCGGTCGCGACGCTGATTTCCTTCTTCCCGATGTTCGTGAACATGAGTCGCGGGCTCGTGGCGGTGGACAGGCAGGCGCTCGAGCTGTTCGAGGTTCTCGACGCCGGGACGCTCAAGACATACCGGGCACTCCGTTGGCCGTCCTCCCTGCCGTACCTGTACGCCTCGTTGAAGGTCACTGCCCCCGGTGCCGTCCTCGGGGCGATGATCGCCGAATACATCGCGTCCAACTCGGGCCTCGGCTACATGCTCCAGAGCGCCGCAACGACCTACCAGTATCGGCTGATGTGGGAAGTAACAGTCGTGGCCACCGCGCTCGTGATCGTGATCTTCTTCGCTGTGACCTGGCTGGAGCGGCGGTTGGTTCCCTGGGCAGCGCCCCGATGACGCAGGCGATCGACCCGCCGGTGCATGACCTGTTGGTCCGGGACGGTGCCGTGCTGGCGGCGCCCGGCGCCTCGGCGCCGCTCGCACACCACGACGTGGCGGTCGACGGCACGCGGATCACCGCGGTGGGCCCGACGGGCAGCATCGGAGCCGGGCAGACGGTGGTCAATGCGCGCGGCAAGGCCGTGCTGCCAGGCCTTGTCAACTGCCACAGCCACGCTCCAATGAGCCTCTTCCGGGGCACCGCCGACCCCATGCCGCTGCAGCCGTGGCTGGCCCACAACGCGCCGTACGCCGGACGATTCGACGAGGAGGACGTCTACTGGGGCGCCCTTCTGGCCGCGTGCCAGATGCTTCGCGCCGGTGTCACGACGTTCGCGGACATGTACCACCACCAGGCCCTTGTGATACCCGCGCTCGAGCAGATCGGAATCCGCGCGTTTCTCGCGGAGGGTGTGATGGAGGCCTCCCAGAACCTTTTCATCGGCTCTGTCGAGGATCAACTGGAGCGTGCGGACACCCTCGTTCACCTGGACGCCGCCCTGGCCGGCGGCCGCATCGTCGCGGGGATCGCACCGCACTCGGTCTACACCTGCAGCGGAGGCCTCCTGCGCGAGGTCGCAGAGATGGCCCGTGACGCCGGGTGTCGCGTGCATACGCATGTGTCCGAGACGAGGCGCGAGGTCGAGGAATGCGAGGCTGTTCATGGGCGACGGCCGCCGGGCTACTTGGCGGAGTGCGGCATCTTCGACAATCCGACACTCGCGGCGCATGCCGTGCACCTCGACGCGGAGGACATCGCGTTGCTCGCCGAGCGTGGCGTTGCGGTCGCGCACAACCCGGCGAGCAACCTCAAGCTGCGCTCCGGGTTGGCGCCCGTGCCGGCGCTTCTCGAGGCCGGTGTCCGCGTGGGCCTCGGGACCGACGGCGCCGGCAGCAACGACTCGCTCGACATGTGGCGCGACTGCTACCTCGCCGCGGTGCTGCACCCGTGGGCCGACGAGGTCTCGCCTGCCGCCATGGCCCTGGAGCTCGCGACTGCCGGCGGGGCCGCGGCCCTCGGCATGGACTCCGAGATCGGCGCCATCGCGGTCGGGATGAAGGCTGATCTGGCAGTCATCGACCTCGAGCGTACCAACCTCGTTCCGGCGCTCGACGCGACGCGTGTGCTGGCGTTCGCCGCCCGTGGGGACGAGGTCGACCAGGTGGTCGTCGATGGTCGCGTGGTCGTGATGGAAGGGCGGGTGCTCGGCGTCAACGAAGCAGAAGTCATAGAACAGTGCCGACGGCGCGCGCGGCGCATTTTCGAACAAGGAGCGGTCGCATGAACATCGTGGTCGTGGTCGCGGACACGTTTCGACGGGATCACCTTCCCGCCTACGGCAATTCGACGGTCTATGCACCGCACCTGACCGCCTTTGCAGAGCAGGCGCTCGTGTTCGACGACTGTCGACCCGCCTCGTTCCCCACCGTGCCCGCGCGCGCCGACATCATGACCGGCCGCTACACGTTCGCCTACCAGGACTGGGGTCCGCTCGGCGTGGAGGAGCAGACGCTCGCGCAGACGCTGAGCACGCACGGGTACCTCACCTGCGGCATCGCAGACACGCCTTTCTTCATGCGGAACGGGTACGGGTACGATCGCGGCTTCCACGACTTCCAGTGGATTCGCGGCCAGCGACAGGGTCCCGAGCGCGACGACATCCAGGCGAGCTGGCACGGCGAGGCGGATCGCTTCGCCCCGACCACCTTTCGCGCCGCCTGTGACTGGCTCGAACGGCATCACCGTGAGCAGTTCTTCCTGTACATCGATACGTGGGACCCGCACGAGCCATGGGACCCGCCGGAGTTCTATGTCCGTCGCTACCTGCCGGACTACTCGGGTGCGCAGGTTGCCCCCAGCTACTGGGATTGGAAGGAGAGCGGCCTGACGCAGCGCGACCTGGAGGTGGCGCACGCCTGCTACATGGGCGAGATCTCGATGGTCGACCGCGCCTTCGGAGCGCTCATCGAGCGCCTGAGCTCGCTCGGCATCCTTGACGACACCGCGGTCTTCTTCACGTCGGACCATGGCTACTACTTCGGAGAGCACGGCCTGCTCGGCAAAAGCCTGTTCCGCTGGGCTGGTGACGTGCCCTTCGAGGATGGCTGGATCCAGGGCGTCAAGATGGGCTACATCTACCGTTCCCCGCTCCACAACGAAGTCACGCGGGTGCCGCTGTTCGCCCGCATCCCGGGCGTGCAGCCGCGGCGGATCGCCGGGCTCGTGCAGTTGCCCGATCTCATGCCCACGATCTTGGATCTTGCGGGCATCGAGCCTCCGTCGCGCGTGCTGGCGACCTCGCTCATGCCCCTAGCGCAAGGCAAGGTTCAGTCCGCGCACGCGTTCGTGACGACGTCGGCCGCCCTGCACAACCCGGGCGAGGTGTCACGCATGGTGGACGACCAGGTCCGCGAGATCGTGCAGGGATCGCCCAGCACGATCACCGATGGAGAGTGGGACCTCCTGTACAGCACGAACGATGAACCGATCGAGCTCTACAGGACCCGTGAGGACCCGGGTCACCTCCACAACGTCGTGGCCGACCACAAGGATGTGGCCGAGGCCCTGCACCGGAAGTTCCGCACGTGGCTCGAGGGCGTCGGGACACCCGAATCCGCGCTGGCGGCTCGCGAGCGCCTGCCGCGCCCGTGAACCCGCTCTCCGGCGTCGATTCCGCGCGCGCTGAGACCGGGCAGCCAGGCCGTACCGCGGTGATCGCGGGCAGCGGGGGCGAGCGGGCGCTGCCAGGCTACCGGCAGGAGACGGTCGACACGCCGTACGGGCAGGCGCTCGTGTTCCGGGCCACCGAGGAGGACCCGATATTCCTCTCGCGGCACGGGCCCGAACACGACCTGCCGCCGCATCGCATCAACTACCGTGCGAACATCAGCGCACTGCGACTGCTGGGCGTGGATCGGGTGTTGGCGACGTTCACCGTTGGCTCGCTCGTCGAGGAGGTGGCGCCGGGAGACGTCGTCCTGCCGGACCAGGTGCTCGACTTCTCCAGCGGTCGTGCGGCGACGTTCTTCGAGGGTGGCGAGGCAGGCGTCGAGCATGCCGAGTTCACCGAGCCGTTCTGCAGCAGCCTCCGCGCGGCGCTGGTGCGTGCCGCGGGAGCCGGCGGCCTCGCTGTCCGGCCCGCCGCCACCTATGTGTGCACCAACGGCCCCCGGCTCGAGACAGCGGCAGAGGTCCGCATGTACGCGATGCTGGGGGGCGACGTGGTCGGCATGACCGCCATGCCCGAGGTCGTCCTGGCTCGCGAAGCCGGGCTCCATTACGCGGGCATCGCCGTGAGCGTGAATTGGGCGGCCGGACTGCGCGGATCGGTCGTGCTCGATCGGGTCGCGATCGACTCGGTGCGTTCCACCCTCGTTCCGCTGATGCTCGCGGCGCTTCGGGAGGTCCCAGCCGGGGAATGCTCGTGCGCGCGTTCCGTCGATCAGCGTGGCTGACCGGCTGGCGCGCGGTGTCCGTGCGGGGGCCCGCGGCCCGGGGAAGTCTCCCGGTGCTCCCCGAGCCGGGCGACGAGCATGCGCGCGGACGACCGGAGCATCGGTGTGCGACGCGGCGGCGCGGGCGAAGCCGTGAGCGGGAAAGCGATGCCGGATTCCTCGCGCCGGTCGGGCCGTGCCGTGTCCGGAGTGAGTTCGACGCCACGCCGTGGTCAGCTTCGACTCTCGCACAGCTCGCACTGGGGGGCGTTCGAGGCCGTCATCGGCGATGACCACGTCCTGCACGTCGACCCTCACCCACTGGACCCCGCACCGTCGGCGCTGCTTCGCAACATCCCGAGCGCTCTTTCCACGGGGGCGCGGATTCGTCGCCCCGCCATCCGCAAAGGCTGGCTCAACGACGGACCCGGGCCCGACTCTCGACGCGGAAGCGATCCGTTCGTCGAAGTGAGCTGGGACGAGCTTCTCGACCTGCTCGCTAGCGAGCTGCGTCGCGTGTACGGCCGGTTCGGAGCCAGCTCGGTCTACGGGGGCTCGTACGGCTGGGCCAGCGCGGGTCGCTTCCATCACGCGCAGAGCCAGCTCCACCGCTTCCTCAACGGGCTCGGTGGGTACGTGCGCAGCGTGAACACGTACAGCAGCGCCGCCGCCGAGGTGCTCTTCCCGCACATCGTCGGGACCGGCGAGGACGTGATTCACGGTGGCACCAGCTGGTCCGCGATCCGCGACGAGACGGAACTGGTGGTCGCCTTCGGGGGGCTGCCGCCGAAGAACCTCGCAGTGGCGTCCGGCGGCATCACGCGCCACAGTTCGGCCGCCCAGCTGCGCATGGCGGCGGTGCGTGGCACCAGGTTCGTGCTGCTCAGCCCGCTGCGCAGCGACATGGCAGACGAGCTCGGTGCACGCTGGCTGCCGCTGCGGCCCGGAACCGACGTTGCCGTGATGCTTGCCCTAGCACACACCCTCGTGGCCCGAGGGTGGTATGACCGTGCGTTCATCCAGCGGTACACGAACGGCTTCGAGAGGTTCGCGCGGTATCTCATGGGGGACGCCGACGGGATATCGAAAGATCCGGAGTGGGCTGCCCGGATCTCGGGCCTCGATGCTGCGACCCTCACCGAGCTTGCCCTCGAGATGGCCGAGCGGCGGACATTCATCACTGTCACGTGGTCTCTCCAGCGTGCGGATCATGGTGAGCAGCCTCCGTGGATGGGTCTCGTGCTGGCATGTCTGCTCGGCCAGATCGGCCTGCCAGGCGGTGGTTTCGGACACGGCTATGGGTCGATGGCGGACACCGGTGCCGAGCAGTCTGGGCTGCCGCTTCCCACGCTCGAACAGGGCACGAATCCAGTTCGAGAGTTCATCCCGGTGGCGCGTATCGCCGACATGCTGCTCGGGCCGGGGTCACGGGTCGACTACGACGGGCAGACGTTGACGTATCCCGACATCCGGCTCGTCTACTGGAGTGGTGGCAACCCCTTCCACCACCATCAGCACACGAGCCGGCTGCGACGGGCGATGCAGCGGCCGGACACCATCGTGGTCCACGATCCGTACTGGACGGCGACCGCGCGGCACGCGGACATCGTCGTGCCATCGACCACCAGCCTCGAGCGCGCCGATATCGGCGCGGCTCGCAGGGACCTCTACCTCATGGCCATGCGCCAGGTCTCGCCACCGTCAGCCGAGGCGCGCGACGATTTCGACGTGTTCGGCGATCTCGCCTCGGAACTCGGGACACATCGGGCGTTTACGGAGAATCGCACGTCGGCCGAGTGGCTGCCGCACCTCTACGAACGATGGCGCGCGGAGATCGCGGGGCGCGGAACGGCGGTTCCCGCGTTTGACCAGTTCTGGCGGGACGGCTTCGTTCGCCTGCCATCTCGGCCACCCACGGTGTTCCTTTCCAGCTTCCGCTCCGACCCCGACCGTTTCCCTCTCCACACCCCTAGCGGCCGGATCGAGATCTTCTCGAGCGTGATCGACGCGTTCGGCTACGACGACTGCCCCGGTCAACCTGCGTGGCTGGAACCCGCCGAATGGCTCGGAGGGCCGCTGGCCAGCCGGTATCCGCTGCACCTGATCGCGAACCAGCCTCGCACGCGCCTGCACAGCCAACTCGACATGGGAGAGTACAGCCAGTCCTCCAAGGTGGCCGGGCGTGAGCCCCTGTGCATCAACCCCACCGACGCACTCGCGAGAGGGATCGCAGACGGCGACGTGGTCCGGGTCTTCAACGATCGCGGCTCATGCTTGGCGGGCGCGGTGGTAACGAGCGGGATTCGCGCCGGGGTCGTGCAACTCTCGACGGGCGCGTGGTATGACCCACTCGACCCCTCGGACGTGAACAGCATGTGTGTGCACGGCAGCGTCAACGTGCTCACGTACGACAAGGGCACGTCGCGGCTCGCGCAGGGCAACTGCGGGCAGCACGCTCTTGTTGAGATCGAGAGATATGGTGCCGTGCCGCCACCGGTTCGTGCCCACGAGCACCCGCGGTTTGTCAGTACAGACACGGATCCGCGCGGCCTGTCATGAGCTCGGCGGAGCCTGCCGGATCCTCGGGACTCGAGTTACGTCACGACATACGCGTCAACCCCACGCTTGCGTAGCGCAAGGCCGTTCCCAAGTCATCCGTGTCCAGTGCGCCCGACGGAGTCGGTTACGGAGTGGAGCCTGCGGCCCCGCATTCTGAGGAGCATGCCGAGCCCAGCGAGCGAGGCAGGCATGAGCTGGTGGATCGCCAGCGTCACGTGAGGGGACCAGCTCTCGAGTGGCGCTGCAGCGATCCTTGCATCCGGGTCTTCTCCCGGACGGAGCACCGAGACGCCGCGGGTCACGTTCGCCTGCGGTCGATCTCAGGTAGGTGGCCATGGCCACCCCGACGGAATGGCCGGCCATTACTCCAACCGCAGCCGGCGCACGCGGTCATCGTTGCCGGATGAGCCAGGCGGCGGCCCGAAGCGACACGAGGAGGAACGTGACCGCATTCTCGAGAGGCGCATACGAACGGTCTCTCGGGACGGAGCGCGCGTGCAGGCCGAGAGCAAGGAGGACAGCCAAGGCCTCAAGGGGCGAACAGGCGCCGCCGCCGACGAGCGCGGCCCCATGCACGGCACCGAGCAGCAGGAGGCACCCGAGCCACTGACCGGCAGGCGTTCGGACGAGCCAGGCACGGGCATGGTTGGCTAGCCCATGGGCACGGTCGCTTTGTGCTGGCGTCGACGACGCGTGGGTCTCGTCGCCTGCGCCATTCGTCGACGCTGATCGCGGGCGCGCGCCCCGGCGGAGGGCGGCGTAGGCCGCGTTGAGCTCGCGCATCCGAGCGCTCGATCCGCCGCGGTCGGGATGATGGCGCCAGGCGAGGCGCCGGTAGGCGGCGTGGACCGCCGCCGGATCCGCCCCCGGGCTCGACGCCGAGTACCCGCCAGGGATCCATGCTGCGTCAGATCCGGCGCGCGGGACGACTCGAGTCGAGGGCCTGGAGAAGTGTCCAGGCGACCCCGGCGAGCAGCCCTGCCACGAG
>JAJYJR010000708.1 GCA_021789355.1 Chloroflexota bacterium
ATCGAGGAGAATCGCCCGCTGTGCCAGCTCCTTCGGGGCCGCCTCATCCAGCTGCCGGCGGGTGGAGAAGGCCGCCGCCAGCTCCGATCGGGCCTGGCCGCTGGCGGCGCGCAACGGTTCCACCTCAACTGGGTCGAATGCCGCCTCCGCGAAGTCGAGCTCCTGCCCGAGACCCTGCAGCTCCTCGTCCGTCGCGATGAGGAGCTGGATCGCGTCACGGGTGCGCTGCTCGATACCGCGCTGCTCTGTTCGATTCCTGCGACGCCCCGACCGCCAGCTCCGGAACGCCCTCGCAGCGACGGCCAGGGTCAGGGCCAGCACGAGGAGGGTGATCAGGGCGCCCGGCAAGATCCACCCGCCGCTTCCCACCACTCCGGTACCTCCTTCGTCAGTGCCCGACCGTTCCCCGGCGCAGGGCCGGCATCCCGTACCAGACTAGCGCCACGACCTCAAGGCGTCATGCCGCCGAGGGTCAAGATCCGATCAAGTCGGGCCGAGGAAGGCTGCCCGCTCACAGCTCGGCGTGGATCCCGAGCACCCTCGCCGCGCCCTTCAGTCCCCAGGCGGACAGCCGGCGTTCGAGGCCGCCGCCCAGCCAGTACCGCTCGAAGAGCACCTTGCCGCCATGCCAGAGGCGCCCCGGACCGCGCAGCACGACCGATGGGTCAGGCTCGGCGAAGAAGTCGCCGTCGGCGAAGGCGGCCGCACCACCGCCGGTCTCGACCCAGCAGAAGCCCTTGCCCTCGAACTCCCCGCCGGGCGCGGGCGCGCCGAACGCGGCGGCGATGCGCCGGGCAGCGACGAGCGCCTCGGCATGGGCGAAGACGCCGGCCTTGGGCAGCGGCTTCCCGTTGGTAAGCGTGATCGAGGTCGCGTCACCCACGGCATGGACGCGCTCGGCGCTCGTCCCCAGCGTGCGGGCGTCGACCGACACCCAGCCTGCCTCGTTGACCAGGCCCGACCCACGCAGCGCGGCGGGCGGCCGATGGGGCGGCACCCCGGCGAGCAGGTCGTAACCCACCCGCGCGCCGTCCGCGAGCACGAGCTCGCGCGACCCGGGCTCGAAGCGTGCGATCGGGCTCCGGGGGTGGAACCGGATGCCCCTCGCCTCGATCAACCGCACGACCGCCTCGCCCAGGACCGGGCCCGCCACCGGCATGGGGTGCGGTTCCGGGGTGTAGAGGTCGACCTCTGTCGCCGAGCGGATGTCGCGCCGACGCAGTTCGTCCTCGAGCAGGAGCGCGGCCTCGTAGGGCGCGGCGGGGCACTTGTAGGGCAGCGCGCTCACCGCCACCACGACCCGTCCGCCCCGGAAGCCGTCGAGCTGACGCGCGCAGGCAGTGGCTCCCGCGACCGAGTAGATGTTGTGGGCCGCATCGGCGAAGCCCTCGATCGCGTCGGGCGCGAGCTCGGCACCCAAGGCCACCAGGAGCGCATCGAACGTCAACGCGCCCGCGCTCGTGTCGACGGAGCGCGCTACCGGGTCGATTGCGCGGACCTCCGCCTGCACGAGCTCGACGCCCGGCGACAGCAGGCCGCCCAACGGCCGCGAGATGCCTTCGGGGCGGCGGCGCCCCACCATGAGCCAGGCGAGGGACGGCTGGAAGAGGTATCGGGCCTCGCGCTCCACGACCGTCACCCGATCGCGTGGGTCGAGCCTGCGGCGCAGCTCGTTGGCCGCCACCACACCGCCCACCCCGCCCCCCAGTACCAGCACCGATCGAGCGGCCATCAGAACGTCACCACCTTCTCGGCCCAGGCCGTCCAGGCCGCCAGCTCCGCCATCGAGGAGCGGTGCACGCCCGCGGGGAGGTCGGCGTCGGTCACGCCGCGCGCGTCCATGCACGTCCCGCACGCCCCCACCGGCACCCCCTTCGTCACCAGTGAAGGGCGCTGCCGCGCCCCTCAAACCGTCGAGATAGAGGAACTGGGCAGGCTAACCTTTCGGGTCTTCGAAGCTCGAGAGGTACGCCATGCCCAGTGCTCTGAGCGTACTCCAGGACCACACCGTCCTCCAGTGTCGCTCGCTCGACCGGCTCTATCTCAACGCCTACATCCCGGAGCTCCAGCGGCCCGAGTTGGTCAAGCGGTTCTTGGAGCGCGAGGCCACGCCGATCGCCTCGCCGGCCCTCTTTCAGGCTCGCTCCACTGCGTTCGTCAAGAACCTGCGGGCCTATGCCGAGGCCCATGGCGCCCCGTGGATCCTCTTCGAGCGGGGCGAGCGCAAGGAGGACCGGATGAAGCCGCTCTTCGCGGCAGCTGAACAGCGGCTCCTGCCGGGGCTCGTCGCGATCGGCGTGGCCCAGGAGCGGACGACCGGCTGGAAGGGGACGAAGCGGCTGCTCGATCGGGGCGGCTTCACGTTTGGCTTCTCCCGGGTCAGCGTCTACGTCAACGTCTACTACTGCTACATCTGGGACGCCGACTGGGGACCCAGCTTCATCAAGCTCTCTGGCTACGCGCCGTGGGGCGGTCGCTGCTGGCTCAACGGCCACGAATGGGCGAAGCGCCAGCTCGCCAAGCGCGGCGTCGGCTACGTGAGCCTCGACAACGGCTTCCGGGCGGTCGACGATCCCCGCCTCCTCGACGAGCTCACGGCCTCACTCGGACCCGACCAGATCCGAGCTTGGTTCGCCCGCTGGATGCGCGAGCTGCCGCAGCCGCTGACGGCCGACGACCGGGCCGCCGGCTACGGCTACGCCCTCTCGATGCTCCAGGTCGAGGTGTCCGACACCCGCGTCTTCGACCGGCCGATCCGGGCCCGCCAGTGGTTCGAGGCGACGATCGGCGAGCAGCTCACCCTCGGCCGTCCGGAGACCGTCTCGCTCCTCTTCCATCGACGGCCGAACCGCCGGACGAAGGGCCGCTTCGAGACCCGCGTCGTCAACGTCTACACCAGCCCGACGATCACCTTTCGCTACAAGCACTCGACGGTGAAGCAGTACCTCAAAGAAGGGCTCGCCCTGCGCACCGAGACGACCGTCAACGATGCCTACGATTTCGACGTCGGCCGCCGGATCGAGCATCTGGCCGAGATCCGCTCCCGGGGTGCGGCGATCAACGCCGGGCTCCTCGACCACGAGGCGAACGCCGAGACCGCCCGCCTCGCCGGCCCCGAGCTCACCGATCTCGTTCGGCCGGCGATCATCGACGGTCGTCGGGTGGCCGCCCTCCGCCTCGGCGACCAGCGGGTCATGGCGCTCCTTGCGGCGGTGGTGATGTTCGCTCACCTCCCCGCGGGCTTTTCCAACGCCCAGCTCCGGCGACACGTCGCCGCGCTCCTGAGCCTCCCGCTCGAGGAGTACACCCGGGCGCGCATGACCTACGACCTCGGCCGCCTCACCGGTCACGGCCTCATCGAGCGGATCGCGAAGAGCCACCGCTACCGGCTGACGTCGGAGGGCCTCCGGGGGTGCGCCTTCCTCACGAAGCTCGCCGACCGTGTCCTCGATCCCGGGTTGGCCCGGTGTGGCCCGCCCGTGCCCCCGGGCCCGCCCTGGCAGGCCTTCGATCGCTCAGTCGGGGTGCTCCTCCGGCGCGCCAACCTCGCCGCCTGACCTCAATCTTCGCTCAAATGGTCATCTCCTAG
>JAJYJR010000709.1 GCA_021789355.1 Chloroflexota bacterium
GTCCAAAACGTGCCGGGTTCTCCGCCGGTCTCCGGCCGCCCTGCGTCCCCTGGCGCATCCACGCGCCCCCCCTCGCCGTCCAGCGGGTGCCCGCTCATCCAGTGCCTCCACGACCGTGGGTGTCTGCGGGGCATGGTAGCCCGCCCCGGCCCTGCCCTCGCTCCGAGCCGGCCGCCCACCGGCTCCACGCGCGGCCGACCGGAACGGGCGGGGCGTGCCCCTGCCGTTCGGCCCGGGCCATCCGGCCCCCCTGCCGGTACATGCGGCTATGATTGCCGGCCATGACGGGCCTCTGGACGCAGTTCCTGCAGTTCCTCAGCAAGGTCATCATCCCCGACTGGGGCACCATCATCGCCGTCATGCCGATCCTCCTGGTCATCGGCGTGGTCGGTCCGATCCTGACCCTGGTGCTCCTCGGCTGGGGGGTCGAGCTCGTCCGGCGGCGCCGGGGCCGCGTCCGGCTGGCCACAGTCGAGGTCCGGTCCGTCGAGCGCGACGCGCTCGACGTCCCCGTCGTGCCGGCGAACGTGCCCTACTGCGCGCGCGACGCCCTCGTCTACGCGCCGCGGGACACGCGGTGCTCGGTGTGCGGGCGCGACCTGGAGGTACGGTGCCCCGTGGACGGCACGGTGCGCCCGGCGGCGCGCCAGGTCTGCTCGGCCTGTGGCACCCGGTTCGTCCTCGGGGAGCTGCCGGCGCTCGTCGCCGCGACACACGGCGGTCCACCCCCGGGCGGGGCCGCCGCGGCCTGATCCCGGGCGCAACGCGCCCCCAGCAGGAGTCGACCCGTGGCTCAGATGTCGCTCTACCTCTTCACCGGCGGCGGGCTCGCGCTCGTCTTCGCGTTCGTGTTCCATGTCGCGCACACGGCGATGCTGGCGGCCGGCCGCCGCTCCCTCGCCGTGCTGGTGCCGGCGGCAACGCTCGCCGGCGCGGGTGCCGGAGGCGGAACGGTCGACCTGGCCGCGGGCGCCACGGGCCGGCGAACCGCCGATTCCGGATCAGCGAGGCTCGCGGCCGCCGTCGACGCCGATCCGGACGACACGGGCATGAGCACCCCCGTGATCGGGATCGCCATGACCGGGGCCTGGGTGGCGTGGGTGCTGGTCGGCCTCTCGATGCTCCTGCGGGCCATCATCGTGGGACGCGGCCCGTGGGGCAACATGTACGAGTTCTCGGTCGCGTTCAGCTGGGGGATCACGGGCGGCTACCTGTTCCTCCAGCGCCGCTACCCGATCCGCGCGCTCGGGTTCCTGCCGCTCGGCGTCGCGCTGTTCCTGGTCGGCTATGCCGCCACCCTGCCCGCCTCCATCGAGCCGCTCGTGCCGGCCCTCGACAACGCCCCGCTCCTCACCATCCACGTGGCGATGGCGATGATCAGCTACGGCATCTTCGCGACCAGCTTCGCCGCGGCCGTGGGGTACCTGCTCCAGGGGACGGGCGACCGGTACGCCTGGCTGCCGTCGCACCGGGTCCTGGATGCCGTGGCATACCGGGCGGTGATCATCGGCTTCCCGATCTTCGCCACCATGATCATCCTGGGCTCGTACTGGGCGTCGATCGCATGGGGGAGCTACTGGAGCTGGGATCCCAAGGAGACCTCCGCGCTCGTCACCTGGCTGATCTACGCGGTGTATCTGCATGCACGCAACCAGCGGGGCTGGGCGGGGCGGCCTGCGGCGCTCATCCTGGTGATCGGGTTCGGCGCGATCCTGTTCACGTTCTTCGGGAACCTGTACTTCTCGGGGCTGCACGCGTACAGCGGCCTGAACACGCCGACGACCATCCCGTAGCGGTCAGGCGCCGCGGGCCCCGGTCAGGCGTGCGCCGCGCGCCTCGGTCACCGCCCTGAGCACGGTGCACGCGCGCAGCGTGACCCACCGGCTCGGCGCGCCGGGGGCGTCGATGTCGTGCGCCAGCTTGCCCTGGTAGGCGTAACGGTTCGCCCACCGCCCGCGATCGTCCTGCAGCCCGAGCAGCCACTCCACGGCCGGCTCGAGCCGGGGATCACCGGCGGCGCCCGCGTCGCACACCGCCTCGATCACCTGCAGCACGTCCGCGACGTACCCGGACGGGAACCCCAGCCGGAACCAGGAGCCGTTGGGCCTGGTGGCGCGCGAAGGCATCGGGTATGCGGCCGTCGACGGGTCGCAGCTGAGCAGGAACTCGACGCCCGCGTCGAGCGCGCGACGGACGTGGGGTGCGCGTCGCTCGACCGGAATCGCCGCCAACCCCAGCACGACCTTCGTCGCTCCCCATGCGCACGGGAGGTGATCATTCGCGGAGCAGCGGAACCCGGGACCCGATGTGGCAGATCGGTGCAGGGCAACGCTCCCTTCGCCCGCGATCACCGCAGCCTGCCAGTCGATCGACCGCCCGACCCGCGGATCGTCGAGCCAGCCAAACCCGATCAGCGCCCGCAGCAGGTTGCCGTTCAGGCAATGGATGGCAACCGAGGGCGGCGGCTGTGCCGACGTGCGGACCGAGGACGCGCCGAACCCCCCGACCGCCGTCTGCGCATGCGAGAGGACATACTCACAGGCCCGCGCCACCCTGGCGTCCGCGCCGTCGGCACCCATCTGGCCCAGGAACATGAGCTGCCAGACCGTGCCCGTGTACTTGGGCGCATAACCCGGCCCTGGCTTGACCCACCACCCCTCCGGGTCCTGACAGGCGAGGATCGCGGCGATCGGGTCGCTCGCCATCGCCCCGGCCCTCGCCGCGACGACCTCAGGATCGCCCGGTGGCAGCTCGAGCAGCTGGCGGAGCGCCAGGTGTCGAACCGCCGGCGCCTCGCGGTCGAGGAGCCAGGGCAACGGATCGCCTCGAAGCGCGTGCTGCCACCCAGTCATCGCACCCCTCCCGCCATCCGGGCGACCGCGTCCGCGCGCCTACTCGCCCCGCAGCGCCCGCACGATATCCCGCTCGACCCTGTCCGGGTCGTCGACCTCGACCACGACCCCGATCAGCGGCTCGTCCCGAAAGCCGATCGCGATGCTCTTGCCGGGGTCGTGCACGTCCCAGAAGACGTCGCCGTCAGTCCCGTGAAACGTGCCCGCCGAGACGAAAGCCGGCACGTGGGCCCCCGGAACCCGCGTCCCGGTGGGACCGTTGTATGCCTCGTCCGGACGCGTCTGGACCCACACCACGTGCTCGAGCGGCACGTCGACCCGGTGGCGCATGGCAAGGAAGCGGTCGAGGCCCTCGACCTCGACGACCAGGCGTCCCTGCCCGATTGCGACGCGGACCATGGCCACCTCAGCTCCCCCGGGTGGCGGAATCCTGACGCGCGTCGAAGGCGACCGCAAGAGCCCGACGGCGGGTCCGCGACGCGCGTGCGTACCGTTCAGCCCGCCCCGTCGCCGACCGGCTTGGCCATCCACCGCGCGATCGGACCGTATCCCACGCGCGCCTCGAGCGGGCCCGTGGGCCGGTAGCCGAGCCGCCGATACAGCGCCTCGTTGCGGGCCAGCCCGAGTCGCACCCCCAGCCGCACCTCGCGCAGGCCACGGTCGGCCGCCAGACGCTCGCACCACGCCATCAGCGCCGTCGCGACGCCGCGCCCGCGGTGTGCGGGCAGCACGGCGA
>JAJYJR010000710.1 GCA_021789355.1 Chloroflexota bacterium
GGCGCGCGCATGGCCGGCACCGTGGCGGGCCCAGGGCACTGCGCCGACGACCACCCCGTGCGCGGGACACTGGACCCGTGGCGCGTCGGCCTCGAGGCAGGCCTTGGTCGTGCCCAGATCGAGCGCCCGCCAGCGCCATCGATACAGCCCGCGTCATAGCCCGCGCAGGCCGTCTCCTCGCCCCGGCCGAGTTCCGCAACCCAGACCATGGCAGCCGGCGTCCCTTGCTGCTCAACCCATGACCGTGCCCACGGATTCGGCAGGAGACCCCCATTTGGCCTGCTAGAGTGGGGGCAATCGGACCCTGTTGCAGTGCCGTTTGCCCTCAGAGCATTGCCCTGGCCACGTCATTCACCCGACGCAACGTCACCCGAGGCAACGTGGTGCAGCCTCATGGGCAGGTCGGCGGGGCGAAGGAGGAACCCGCCGGGGAATGAGCCGGACGAATGGGAAGGAGGAGTCTGGTTGGACGCGCCCGCGCAGTACCTTTCGTGGAACTTCGTTCTGATCTCGGTCCCGAATGTCCTGATGATCATCGGCATGATCGTGGTGTTCCTGCTGGCGCTCGTTGCGCCGTTCCCGCACGAGGAGTCCCGGCAGGGGCGATCGGATGGCCACGATGACTGAACGCAGCCCGTCGCGCGACGACGAGGCCGGGAACTGGACGCTTGCGATTCGGCGCTGGTTGGAGCAGCGCCTGCCGATCGACTCACTGCTGCCCCACCGGATGCCCTACTACGTCGGCTCGTGGGTCTACGTCTTCGGTGTCGTGGCCATCGCCGGCCTCATGTGGATCGTCGCCTCCGGCGTCGTGCTCGCCTTCTTCGGGCCCCAGTGGTGGCACATCTCTGGCGTCGGACGCTTCGTGAACAGCCTGCACTTCTGGGCGGTGCAGGTCTTCTTCGTCTTCATGGTGCTGCACCTGTGGGGCCAGTACTTCATGGCCGGCTGGCGCGACGGCCGGGCCCCGACGTGGATGATCGGCGTGGTGATCTTCGCCGTCAGCGTCGTCACCGCCTTCACGGGCTACCTCTCGCAGCAGAACTTCGATGCTCAGTGGATCGCCGTGAACGCGAAGGACGCGACGAACGCGGCCGGCGTCGGCGCCTTCTTCAACGTGCTGAACTTCGGCCAGATGTACGGGTTGCACGTGATGATCTTCCCGATTCTGGTCACCACGCTGGTCGCCCTCCACGTCGTGCAGGTCCGCATGCGGGGCGTGGTCAAGCCCATCGATCCCGCCGGCTCCGCGCGGGAGAGCAGGGAGGCGGCGAAGTGAACGGCACGGCGTCTTCGCAGGAGCGCTACTACGCCGGGATCCGGATGGTGCGCTACGACCTGGTCAAGGAACTGGCGATCGCCCTGCTCGGCACGGCAATCCTGGTGCTCGTGCTGGCCGCCGCGTTCTCGTCCCCCGACGACCCGTCGGTCACCATCCAGAGCTGGGCGCAGAGCGACCCGGTCGACTTCGTCACGACGGCTGTTTCCGAGCTGTCGGGCCAGAGCGGCACCGCAGGGTACGGCCAGCCGTACAACGACACGGCCGGCGCGGCGCAGGCGATCGGGCCCATCCAGCCGGCGGTCTGGGCGGGAGTCAGCACCCCCATCGACCCGGCGCAGGACTTCGTCCTCAAGCCGCTCGCGCTGGCCTCAACCGGCGACCCGTCGCTCACCGCGGCGTTGCAGACCTACCGGCAGGCGAGCTCGACCCAGCAGGGGGCGTGGCTCGACGCGTACACCAAGGCGCTCGCCAACGCGTCCGCCTCCGACGGGCAGGTGGTGGTCGCCGCCGGCGAGTACGGGCCGCTGCCGACGCTCATGAGCAGCCTGCTCGGCGTCGCCCGAACGGGCGGTCTCGACGGCCTGCTGCTCAGCAGCGGCCACTTCTTCCAGACCGACTTCACCCGCCCGCTGCTGTTCATGGGCGACGGGTCCTACCTGTCGAACCTGGCGGCGGCCGCGCACCTCACGGGCGACCAGTGGGGGATGATGAACGAGACGGGCAGCTATCCGGGCCAGACGTGGCTGTGGCTGTTCACGTTCTGGTACCAGGTCCCGCCGTTCTCCAGCGCACCCAACGCGGACCTCGTGGTGGTCATCCTGATGATCGTGCTGACGGCCCTGCTGGCCCTGGTGCCGTTCATCCCGGTGCTGCGCGACATCCCGCGCTGGGTGCCGGTCCATCGCGTGATCTGGCGGAGGTACTACCGGGGATGATCCTGGGCGGGGCGCGTGACCACACAATGGCGCGCGCCCCGCGCCACCACCGAGCGGCGTCCAAGAGGCGCGCGCGCCGGGCGACTTTCTGGAGTGGGGAATGGTGGAGATGAGGGGACTCGAACCCCTGACCCCCGCGATGCGAACGCGGTGCTCTCCCAGCTGAGCTACATCCCCACCGAGAACGGGCCACAGGCCCGGGCCCCGTCAGGGCGGATGGGAGTGTAGCAGGTCGCGCCCGGCGGCAGTATCGTGGCAGGGCGTCCGACGACGGGGCGTCCGAGCGGCGCTCCACCCCAGGGGATCCCATGGAACCGTCATCGAGCCCGGAACTCCGGCTGCTGCCCCTCGACCGCGCCGCGAACCTCGTCGCGCGGCTCGGGTTCGTGCTCATCCACGACGAGCGGCTGGGGGAGGCGACTGATCCGGCCGGGTCGCACCTCGTCGTGGCGCTCCGCGACAGCCCCACGCTGTCCCACTTCGATCCGGACCGGATGACGTGGTACGTCACCTCCGCCGGGAAGGGCCAGGTGGTGGAGTTCCACCGATCGCGCGTGCTTCCGAAGCAGACGGCCGTGGCCTGGGGACACGTCCACGTGATCGACCGCCTCGAGGTCCAGAACGCGTTCCTGACGTTCGGTGGCGTCCTGCGGACCGCGCAGGTCGACCCGCACACGACGGTCGTCGTCCTCGATTCGCCGGCGCCCATCCTGCGCTGGAGCGGCCACAGCCAGGACGTCGACCCGGTCGCCCCGGAGGTCGCGGCGTTCTTCGCGCGGCTCCTGGTGCCGATCGACTTCACGCCGGGGGCGGAGGCGCGGATCGCGAGCCTGTCGCCGGTGGCGCTGTACTGCGCGTTCGTCGCCGACCTGTGGGCGCGATACCAGGGCGCGCGGCCGCTCCGCGAGACGAACCCGCGGTTCAGCGAGTGGCTCACGCACGAGGCGCACCGGCTCGAGACGACCCGCCCGGGCGATTGGGAGGCCGGACGCCGACTGCTGCTGGACCTGGAGCTGGTGACCGCGCCGGTCTGATACCGCGCACCGGTCTGGCATCCCGGCCCGATACCGGTCTGGCATCCCGGCCCGACACCGGTCTGGCATCCCGGCCCGACACCGGTCTGATACCCCGCGCCAGCCCGACATCCTGCCCCACAGGTCGTTGACAAATAGAACGTCCGTTCTATCATGAGTCGGGCGATGAACCATCCGACTCAGCTGCCGGATCACCCGGCCTACCCGTCGAGGGATAGCCTTCCTCGGTCGATCGAACGCCCAGTCGGTCGACCACCTCGGTCGATCGAGCGCCCATCCGAGCGACCACCTCGGTCGATCGGGCCGCTGGCTGGCCTTTCTCGGCCGG
>JAJYJR010000711.1 GCA_021789355.1 Chloroflexota bacterium
ATGCTGGCGGTGACCGCCCGCACCTCGGCAGGGCTGAAGCCGGTGCGGGCGACGACGTCGCTGCGGCCCTGCTCGAAGTCGACCCAAGCGGGCGCTAGGAAGAACGCGACGGCCAGGCCGAGGATCGCGATCAGCGCGGACAGCCCGGCCAGGGCCGCCAGCACGGGGCGACACCGAGGTCGCCGGCTCACGGCCGGCCGAAGATCGCGCCGACCACTTCAGCGGGGCGCGCTGGCGGGCAGGGCATGGAGGCGGGGCAGGAAGCGCGGGGTTCGTGCGGCGTACGCATCCCAGGCGACACCGAACTGCCGTCGCACCTCGCGCTCCTCGCCGACCGCGAGGCGCCAGTAGACGACGACTAGGACCGGGAACATGACCAGCGTCGCCAGGGTCGGCCACTGGAAGAGGAAGCCGACCATGATCAGCAGGAAGCCCGCGTACTGCGGGTGCCGCAGGCGCGCATAGGGGCCGCTCTCCGCGAGGCGATTGGCCCGCTGGGCATCCCAGAGGACCCGCCAGGCCGAGGCGATCAGCCAGAAGCCGGCGCCGATCAAGACGTAGCTCGCGATGTGGAACGGGCTCACGTGCGGATCGCCGGTCCAGCCGATCAGATCGTTCCACAGGTGGCCGCCGCTGTGGGTGAGACTGAGGCCGGGGAAGCGGCTGCCAAGCCAGCCCGAGAGCAGGTAGATCGTGAGCGGGAAGCCGTACATCTCGGTGAAGAGGGCCACCACGAACGCCGAGAAGGCCCCCATCGCCCGCCAGTCGCGGCTGGTCTTCGGGTGGAAGAAGCTCACCCCGAAGATGATGAAGAGGGCCGAGTTGATCAGGACCAGGAACCAGAGACCGTAGGCGTTGCTATCCATCCCGCAGCCTCGATCTCAGTGGATGACGCGAAGCGACGGCCCGCGGCGATCGCTGGATTCGGTCTCGGCGGCGTCGCTCCAGCCGTGCCCGGCGTGCTCGTGCTCGTCGTCGCAGCAGGACGAGGGCCCACCCGAGAGATAGCGCTCCGGATCGGCTCGGAAGCGCGACAGGCACCCCGGGCACTTGAAGCGCAGGATCTGGTCGCCGTACCGGGCACTCATGCCCTCGCCCGGTGGGATCTCTTTGCCGCAGACCAGGCACGTGGCCGAGGTCTCAGCCGGCACATCGATGACCACGAGGTCGACTTCGCTCATCGTTCTCTCGCTCCGCTTTCGAAGGAGGCAGGCCCGACGGGCCGCCCGTTGTCGACCCTGACGATGTCGCCCGAAGCTGAGAGGCAGGTGACCGGGGGCTGATAGGAGGAGGAGAACTGCGCCGGATCCCCGAGGAGGCGGGGCCCGGTGTCCGGCGCCGGCGAGCCGCCTGCCGGGGCCTCATCTGTTATCCACGGCGCGGAGTCTCACGGAGCTCTCCACGGCTTCTCATGCGTCCTTCAGCCTGCCCGCCCAGGCTTCTGGGCATGCGTGCTGGAGTCGCCCGATCACAGGGCACCGAAGCGATCACCCTCGGCGCCGGTTGGCTGTGGCCGGCTTCCGTCGCCGCGCTGTTCATCGGGCTGCTCTATGTCCCGGGCCACAACCCCACATGGGCCATCGGTGAGGATCTCGTCGCGACGATCGCGGCCCTCTACGTGGCGGGCCTCTCCGTTGCCGCGGTGCGTCTCGTGCGCGGGGCGATCCTGCGGGCCGGCGGGAGCCGCGAGCCGATCGCACTCCTCGGCGCCGGGCCGGATCCCCTCATCTCCGACGCGGTGGGCCCTCGCTGGCGTCTCGGGGCGCTCGCAGCCGGTGCCATCACGCCGGTGCTCGCCGCGGTCGTCGCCGCGCGCCTCGCCACGCTGGCGAGCCCGACGAGCGGTGCTCATGCCATCGCCGAGCTGGCGGTCGGGCTCAACGTGGTCATCGCGGCGGGTGTGCTCGTGCCCACCCCGGGCTTCCCCGGCTGGGCGCTCGTGCTCGCGCTCGTCGATCTGTCCGGGGCGCCGGCGGATCGGCGCGTGCAGCGGGCGGCCCGTGTCACCCGATCGCTCGGAGTCCTCA
Organism: Chloroflexota bacterium; assembly: GCA_021789355.1. Next base: position 2,028 of record JAJYJR010000711.1, read on the forward strand.
TCGTCGTCGCGGGCGGCATCTTCGGCGCCCTGGTCGGCGATCCGATGGTTGCCCTCTTCGGCCCCGTCCTTGGCGTCCTGACCTGGAGCGGGAGCCAGGCCGTCGAGGCACAGGACGCCGCCGTGCGGTTCCTCGCCTCCCACCGCGTCGGTGACATTGCGCGGCCGCTCACCGCGGCCGCGGCGCCCGACGAGCCGATCGGCGACGTCGTCGGCCGCTTGCGAATCAACACGGCCGTCGTGGCGGTCGAGGGTGGGGCCGGGATCGTCGGCGCGATCGGGCCGCGTCAGCTCGCGCCGGCGGCGAGCCGCGAGCGACGCTGTCGGGACGTCATGGTGCCGCTGGAGTCGCTGCGGCTCCTGGGGGCGGCCTTGCCCGCGGTCGAGGTGCTGCCCGAGATTGCCCGCCAGGGCTTCGCCATCGTCAGGGGCCCTGACGGGCTCGGTTCGGTCGACGCGGCGCAGCTCGGGCACCAGATCCGGGTCTGGACCTGGCTGGGCGACCGACATCCGGGCGGTCGCTCCGGGGATACGACGGGCGAGGCCCCTCGCTGACCTGGCGGTCCGACCGCGCGTGGCGCGATCGGACCGCGCTCCGACGCCGCGGGTCGCCTCGTTTCCGCCGATGGGTCGACCACCGACCAGCGTCTACGAGGGCACGGGGATTCGGCACCCTGCGCCGATCGGCGCGGGTCCGTAGCTCATCGGCCACGGCCCACGCAGCACGCTGCGGCCCGCCGATCGGGAGACCCTCCGGCAGGCAGGCTCGAGACGGACACCGAACCGAGCGTCTGCGCGTCGTCGCTCGGATCGTGAGGTCCCAGGGCAGCCCAGGCAGCGGTGCCCACGGCGCGGAGGCTCGGTGTGCTCCGGCAGGCGACGGTCGCGATGACCCGTCCGCCGAGGACGATGGTGACAACGGGACCATCGAGGTCGACGAGCTGCAGCACCGGGAGCTCACCGCTCAGAGAAGGAGGCGCTGCCGCTGCGCACCCGCCAACCACCGCGGCGACTGCCAGCGCCCGGCCAATCCGAACGAATCGTGCCTGTCCGCTCGCCATGTCCGAGCCTTCGACGCCGCGGCCATCCAGGCTCCATGGCAAGGGGATCCGGGATCGGAGGCCGTCTCGCGGTTGCGTCCCGACTGAACCCACGCAGGCCCCTGCGTCTCGATCCGCTCAGGCCGCGCAAACCATACGCTCTGAGCACCTCGGGCCAGATCCGCCGGAACAGGCCGAGCACGTCCGGCCGCCCAGGGCGCAGAGGCAGGCGAGCCGGCAGTCGCGATCGAACGCGAACACCCCAGCCCGTCCGGCGATCGCGTCCACCGCGGTCTCGCGGACCCAGCGGCTGTGGCGCACGGCGAACAGCGCCGGGCCGAGCAGCGCCTCGACGACGCGGGCGGTCCAGTACAGGCGCCCGAGCGTGGGCCCGAGTACGGTGCGCAACCGACCGTCGTAGGCCCGCAGGTCAGCGAGGCGGCGATCGTTCCAGGCTTCGATCGACTGGGCGGCGACGAGGCCCGACAGCATCGCGTACGAGATTC
>JAJYJR010000712.1 GCA_021789355.1 Chloroflexota bacterium
CCGGACGTGCCCGAGCTGCTGGACCGCGTGCAGCGTGCCCGTCACGAGTACCTGGCCTGGGGCCGCGAGACGCTCGGCTGGGCGCTCTATCTCTTCGGGAAGGCTTGACCCGGGCACCTGCCGCCGGGAGTCCTCAGGCCACGAAGCGCGCGTCCTCCAGGGCGAGCGCCACGCCCAGCACGGTGTCCTCGTCGCGGCCGGCGATCTGCAGGTTGCCGATCGCGATCGCGGGCCAGCCGAGGAAGTTGAAGGGGCGCGTGTAGCGGGTGAGGGGGCCACGCACGTCGGGTTCCCAGCAGTCGACCGGTGGGGGCTCGATGGCCAGGGTCGGGCTGATCACCACGTCAACCGCCGGCTCGGTGCGGGCCCGCTCGCGCATCTCGCGCAGGGCGAGCAGACCGCGCTGATGCTCGACGACGGAGACGTGCTGCGCCGCGTCGAGCTTGAACTGGAGGTCCGCGCCGTACTCGTCCCGGAGGCTCGGGAACCAGGGCATGTGGATGATCGCGCACTCGGCGGTGAAGACGGCCATGGCGTCCCCGGGTGCCGTCCCCGGGAGCGCGACCGCCTCCACCATGGCCCCGAGTGCGGCCAGCTCGTCCTCGGCCCCGGTCGGCGCGAGCACGCCGACCCGGACGCCCGCAACCCTGGATGGGGGGATCGGACGCCCGCTCAGCACGGCGTGCACCAGCGCGACGTCGCGGACCGTGCGCGCCATGGGCCCCACCGTGTCGAACGAGGGCGCCAGGGGGAACGTGCCGTGGGTGGAGAGGGCCCCGAAGCGTGGCTTGTAGCCGACCACCTCGCAGCAGGCCGCGGGGATCCGCAGGGAGCCTCCGGTGTCCGTCCCGAGGCCGATGGTGCACAGCCGGTCGGCCAGCGCCGCCGCCGTGCCCCCGCTCGACCCACCCGCGACGCGACCCGGGTGGGCCGGGTTCTCGACAGTGCCGTAGTGGGGGTTCTGGCTCGTGACGCCCCAGGCGAACTCGTGCAGGTTCGTCTTGCCCACCATGATGGCGCCCGCCGCCTCGAGCGTGCGCACCACGCGCGCCGTGCGCGACGGCACGTGGTCGCCGAAGATCGTGGAGCCGTACGTGGTGCGGATCCCGGCCGTGTCGAACAGGTCCTTGACCGCCAGCGGCACGCCCGCCAGCGGACCGGTCGGTCGCCGTTTCGCCCGGCGCAGCGCGTGTCCGGGGCAGGTCGTGATGAAGGCATGCCCCGTGGCGTGGGCGTCGATCCGCCGGAGGGCGGCCTCGGTGACCTCGACCGCCGAGACGTCGCCCCGTCGCACCGCGGCGGCCAGGTCGGCCGCCGGGAGATCGAGCAGGGGGTCGATGCCGTCAGCCACGGGTCGTCGCGTCGGCCGTCGGTGTGGTATCCACGAGGTGAGTGTGGCGCCACGGCGCCCCCGTGTCCACGCCCGCGCGCGCCCGGGACCTCGATCGCCCGGGCCCTCGATCGCCCGGGCCCTCGATCGCCCGGTCCCGCGTGGCGAAGGGCCGGCGCCCGGTCATGCGACACTCTGACCATGTGCGGGCGCTTCACCCAGCGGCTCTCGTCGGGCGAATTCGCCCGGATCTTCGGCGCCGAGGACCTCGCCGCGACCACGGGCGAGGCGTACAACGTGGCACCCACCCAGCGGGTGGCCGCGGTGGTGGTGCGCGACGAGCGGCGGGTCCTCGATCGCTTCCGTTGGGGGCTGGTGCCCGGCTGGGCGGAGCGCGTCACGATCGGGAATCGACTGATCAACGCGCGCGCCGAGACGGTGGCCTCCACGCCCGCGTTTCGCCACAGCTTCCGGGCGAAGCGCTGCCTCATCCCGGCCGACGGCTTCTACGAGTGGCGCCGGACTCCGGACGGGGCGCGCCAGCCCTTCTACATCACGGCCGCCGACGGTGCCCCGCTCGCCTTCGCCGGGCTCTGGTCGGCCTGGCGCGATCGATCGGCCGGCCATGACCGGCCTGCCTCGGCCGACGAGGCTCCTCAGGACGACCGATCCGGCGCTGCCGCCACGCCAGCCCTGCTGACGTGCTCGATCGTGACCACCACGCCCAACGCGCTGATGGCGACGCTGCACGATCGGATGCCGGTGATCCTGCGGCCCGATGCCTGGGACCTCTGGCTCGACCCGTCGATAGCGGACCCGGGCGAGCTCCAGGCGCTGCTCCGGCCGTCCGACGCCGAGCTCGTCGCGTGGCCCGTGTCGGACCTGGTCAACAGCCCCCGCAACCAGGGGCCCGGACTGGTCGAACGCCTGGCCACGTGACCCGCCGACCGCTCGACCCGGTCACGGCTGTTCCCGGGTTCCGCCTACCCCACGATCTGCCGCAGCGCGAAGAGCACGTTGGCCGGCCGCTCCGCGAGCCGGCGCATGTACCACGGGTACCACGCCGAGCCATACGCGATGAGGTCGCGCACCACGTACCCCCTCGGCGGCGAGCCGGTGTTGCTGGTCGAGCCGGATGCCGTAGAGCATCTGGACCTCGAACGCCGTGCGCGGCAGGCCCAGCGCATCGGCGTGCACGGCGATCTGCTCGATGAGCGCGACGTCGTGGGTCCCGACCCCAATCCGGATCGCGCGGCCGGCGGCCCGGGCCTCCAGCATCGCGACCGCCAGGGCCGTGTAGTTCGCGTCCACCTCGCGGCGGGTGCGGTAGGCGAGCGCAGCGGGCTCGTCGTACGCGCCCTTGACCAGGCGGATGGCGGGCTCGAGGGGGAGCAGGCGCTGGATGTCGGCCGCGGTGCGGCGCAGGTACGCCTGCAGGCAGATGCCGGTGTTGGCGTGCTGCGCCTTCAGGCGCTCGTACAGCGCGACCGTGCGCTCGGTGTAGGCACTGCCCTCCATGTCGATCCACACGACCCCGCCGTCCTGCGCGGCGCGCTCGGCCAGGCGCCCCAGGTGCTCGAGCGTGCGCGCCTCGTCGATGTCCAGGCCCAGCTGCGTCAGTTTGACCGAGAGCTCGCCCGGGATCCCCCGTGCGGCGATCGCGTCGAGCAGCCAGGCGTAGTGCGCCGCGGTGGCGTCGCCTTCCTCGATCCGCACCACATTCTCGCCGAGGCGGGTGAAGAGGCTGCCGATGTGCTCCTCACGGAACACCTCGGCCTGGGCCAGCGCGGCCTCCGGCTCCTCGCCGGGCATGAAGCGCCGCACCGCGCGTCGCACGAACGGCAGCCGCGGGATCCGATCGCGGAGCCAGGCACTGCGGGCCATCCAGAGCAGCAGGGTGCGCATGCGTCCTCCTGAGCCGGAACAGGATCACCTGGACCACATCGGCCGTCCATCGATTGGCGTCGCGAGCGGGTCCTGGTCACTGGAACAGTGGCTCGCAGGCGGCGATGCCGGTGGCGCCGGCCGCGATCAGGCCATCATTCTCCGACGATCTGGACCCGGACGGTCCGTTCGCGAGCGCGGACCTGGTCGAAGTCCGCGAAGTAGATCCGCCCGAAGTCGCCGAGCATCATCGCGCCGTCCACCACCGGCACAGTCTGCGAGCGGCCAAGGATGACCGACCGCAGGTGCGCGTCGGTGTTCAGCGACCAGGACGGGAGCTCGTCACGGCGTGCCGC
>JAJYJR010000713.1 GCA_021789355.1 Chloroflexota bacterium
CGTTACCCGCCTGATTCTCGCGGCGCTCGCCGACATCGAGACGGCGTCCGCTGCCGTCGACGTGGTATGCCAAGTCGACGTGCCCGAGGAACAGGTGCGGTGGGTAACTGCCCGTCTGCTCACATACGCGGTGACGTTCGTAAACGCGTCGCTCCGGTCGGACAGGGTGCGTGCCGCGCTCCGACGCGCTCGCGATCTCGCCGCTGGGACGGCCGAAGCCGCCCAAGTCGTCGAGGTCGTGTTCACCATCATCGACCAGATGCCGACGACCGACGCGGCCGAAGCGCTGCTCGACCGAGATCTCCAAGAGCACCCTCGCTGGGTCGGCTCCGCGGTTCGAGCTCTGCAGCTGGACGATCGACCCGACTATGGCGGGCTCGGCGAGGACGATCGGGAGCGGCTGCTTGAGATCATCCGGCATCGCGCACCAGCAGATGTCGTGCTCCACGCCGACGGCCTGCTCGCAACGATCCCGCCCCGCCTGTCCTGGCGCCGTATCTGGGGATGGTGGATCGCTGAACTCCTCGCTGGGATGGGCGCGACTGAGCCGGCGACTCGAGCAGCGAGGCTAGTCGTCGACTCGATCCCGGACACGCGGGAGCAGGAGACGGCGCGCGCGCGAGCCAGGGAGATCCTCGACGCCCACAGCTTCGAGCACGAAGTTGCCAACGCCGATCTCGCGGACCTTGAGCGGCTGGCCGTGAGGGACGACGGCGCCGATGGATGAGACGCGGTGGGCGATCCTGCGCCTGCTGGTCGACACCGCAAGGGGGAGGGGTGCGTCGTCCCAGGTAGACGAGGCCGCGGAGGGCATCGAGCGGTGGCCGGGCGGGGGCGAAGAGGGGGATGTTGTGTGGGCCTACAGCCGCGGGCTCCGCGGTCTCGCCGAGGCACTCCGGTGGGAACCAGCGGTCATGGCCGCGACGCCCGATGCCGACCTGCACCGTCGTGCGGCCGCGCTGATCGGGCAGCGAGCACTGCAGACGAGGCGCGTGAACCACTGGCCCGACAGGCTGGTGGCCGGGCTGGATGGGCTCTCCCAGCTGAACGACTACGACGAGGTCCGGCAGATTGCCGTCGCTCTGGCCGGCGCACCTCTTCCCCCTCGAGTTCTCTCGCGCACAGACTCGGCCGCGTCGCCGGCAACATCCGAGACGCCCGTCGCGGTGCCCGTGACCGTCACGCTCGAGGTCGCTGGCCGTCCAATCAAGACTCTCCACTGGGTCCAGCGCAACGTCGTGGTGCCGACGGTCGCGCGGATCGGGCCCACCTCGTGGCCAGAGGGCGCCCAGCGGCTGCGGCTCGGCTGGCAGTCGGCGTTCGATGGATCGGTCATCCACCGGACCGAGATCGTGATCGAACAGGGCTCCCGTGAAGGGCGGGGAAGCCTCGTCGTGCGAGCCGAGTTCGGCGCCGCGGTGCCCGGCGAGCTCACGCTGCAGGCGGAGTTCGAGATGGCCGACGGAACGCGTGTTGCCGCGCGCCCGGTCGGCCCGCGGATCGTGAGGCTGATCACGCCCGGGGCCGCCGTGGCCGATCTGGTGGACCTGCCCGACGAGTGCAAGAGCATCGTGGGCATCGTCGAGCTCCTCCGGCAGAAGCTGCCGGACCTCCCGGTGTCGGACCTGAAGGATCTCGAGCTATTGCTCGTGGCCACAGTCCGGTACGCGCAGCGAGCGCTCGATCGCGATCTCACGGAAACTCCGGTGTCCGAGCATGCGTTCCAGAAGACCATGCGGGCACACCTTCGCAACTTCCGTGGGATCGGCGAGCGGCTGCAGGAGGGCGCTGAACAGGCGGGCGGCGAGACCGACCTGAAGCTGGGGCGAGTGGTCGACGAGCTGAAGTTCGAGGACGTGCATGCGGTCCCCGTGGCCGCCGCCCCCGGCTACAGCCGGCAGCCGACCATCTACGGAGGCGCGGTGGGCTGCCCGGTATCCATCGTGACAGTGTGCGACGCGTCGCCGAAGACAGAGCCACGTGGGTCGATGGCGAACCACATGGCCGTGTTCCCGGTGGCAGTCCACGGTGCGCCCGTTCCGACAATCCCCTCGTACGCGGTCGCGATCGTGGTCCCGGTCGGCTTCGCCGTTCCAAGCTCCTTCAGCCCGTCGTCGCTGCCACGCCCGAGGCCCCCGAAGACGGGGCCGCATGGGACTTGAGGGATACCCCTGGCCCTCGTGGCACGGCTGGGCTGTGCCCGCTGACGTGCTGCTGCCTCGCCGGGAGCTTGCGTGTGGAGCTTGACTCTCCGTGGTCGGAAGAATGGTCGGGAGAATACAGCTGGCCGGTCGGCTCCATCGGCTCCATCGGCGCTTCGGCGAGCACTGTCTGCGCTCCTTCAACGTGGCAGTAGCGCTCTGCAAAACCTCTATTCACCGGTTCGAATCCGGTCGTCGCCTCCACCTTTCCGGTTTCGTCACTTCCGTTCCCGCTTGCGCTGAGCCGCATTCCCGCTTGCGCTGAGCCCTGAGACAAGGGCATCCCGCGCGCACACCGCGCCCCGGGGATCCGGCAGGCTGAGGGGCGGCCCCGGGGAATCCCGCCGGCACACGGCGCCCCGGAATCCGGCAATCTTGTGGATAACCGGGTTGAGTGCATAACGCGGCGGAAGGTATGCTCCTTGCAGTCGGGTTCGCGCCTGCCGCGCTGAGCGGTGAGGTCGCCGCCACTCGCTCCGGCCACGTCGCCCAATGACCCCCGGAGGCGCTCCCGACCGGAAAGGAGGGTGCGCCGTGGCTGGCACCCATACTGCGTCCCTTGAGCTCGACCACGCAAGGCGATCCCGCATCCTGGCCGACACCACGCGCCGCGCGCTCGCGATGTGGCCGCGGCTCGACCGCAGGGCACTCTCGCGGTGCGCAGGCGATCCGGCTCGTATCGCGACCTACGTCTCCCGGCGTACCAACCTGCCGCCCGACATCATCCGAGCCATCCTCGGCCGGCGCGTGACGGACGCGGAGGGGGAGCTCTGGTTCGGCTGACCGGACCCGGTGCGTCCGTCATCCGAAGGTGAGCGGGGCCGGGAGTTCGTCCGCGAGGATGTGGCGGCCTTCAGCGCGCCCGGTTTCTTCTGGGCGGCCGGTTTCCCCTGGAGAGCCCGGTTTCCCCTGGAGAGCCTGCGGGCCTCCAGGAGCGCGTCGGTATCGTCCAGGCGCGCGTCGGTATCGTCCCCGGCGGTGACCATGCGATTGTCCCCGGCGGTGACCATGCGCAGCACGCACGCGTTCACGGCGTGCCCGGGGACCCCACCGCGGTGACCCCGTCTCGGGCGGGTTCGGCACGACGGGAGCCCTGCCTCATCGCTGTGACGCAGAGCCACACTGCGACTGCCGTCAGCACCACGGTGAACAGGTGCGAGGCGAGCGGCTGGTCGAGCAGGGTCACGGCCGCCATCGCTGCAACCGCCACGGACGCGCGCCAGTACGCCGCGCCCGGGAGCGGCCAGATCGCCGGCAACAGGAGGAAGACGAGCACGCAGTCCTGCACGAACAGGTTCGGGTTGACCAGCAGGACGATGGCGATCCCGGCGGCGATCATCCGGCGGCCGCCCGCCGACTCGA
>JAJYJR010000044.1 GCA_021789355.1 Chloroflexota bacterium
TCGTCCGCGGCCTGCCCACCCCGCCTGCGGTGCCGACCGCGGTCTGGATCAACCCGCCCAAGCCAAAGGAGGAGCCACCTCAGTAATCACCAGACCGTGGTGTCTCACCCGGCTTGACAGGCGCCGGTCCAAGGCGAAGAGCACCGAGCGGATCGACGGCCAGGTGGCGGCGGTCATGGCCCTCGCGCGCCTCACCGCCCCCCATGAACCCGCGGTGCAGGCTCCGGGCATCCTCGCCTACTGGCAGCGCCTCGCGGCCGAGGCTCAGGCCGCGCAGGGTGGCTCAGCTGCCGACGCCGGGTGAACGGGCCTGCGGCATCCGCCGCCTGACCGCGATGGGCTCGGTGGCGATCTGCGGGCTGCGCGCGGGCCATACCGGGAAGCTCCTGGGGCCGTGATCGCTGTGGCTGGAGCCACCACCCCGCCGTGGGGTCGCGATCGAGCGGCGGAGGCCGGAGTCCTGGAAGAGCACCGCGGCAGCCCACGTCACATCGGTCTCGCTGTGCAGCGGTCGTCGCCTACGCGCACGGAGAGGTCTAGCCGACGAGAACCGATTTGCCGCTGGCCGCGCACCACGGTCGATCATGACGCGCGCCGAGCGGGAGTACGACGAAGTGGGAGCCACAGCTCGAGCGACCTGCATTGCGACTGCCCGGGTCTCCGAACGAAGCCGGGGCGCTTCGAGCTCACAGTCCTCGTGTGCCGACGCCTGACGCAGTTCCGGCGTCAAATCGCGCCGGACGCCCTGAAAGGAGGGGCAGCCCTTGCTTGGAGAACGCTCCAAGCGACGGCAGTGACTATGATCACTCCCCCCGCCAAGGTCCCGGGTGCCGGCACCTCGCCCCGTCCGAGCCACACCCACATTGGGCCCAGCACAACCTGCAGCAGACTGATCAGCGCCACCGTCGACGCCGGGATGAGACGAGCGCCGAGAGTGAACAGCACGAGACCGACGCCCATCTGGCCCGCGCCGAGGAGGGCAAGCAGGAAGAGGTCACGAGGCTCGACAGCCGCCAGATGGGCCATCGGCCACAGGAATGCGACCAGCAGCACCTGCGCGAGACAGCTCGCCGGAGCCATGGACGTATCGGTGCGCGACCCGGCGATCACGACGCCCACCGCGAAGGTGACCGCCATCAGCCCGGCCAGGGCTACGCCATACGAAAGGGCGGAGCCCGGGGCACCAACCATGATCACGACCCCTGCCAGGCTAAGGGCAATCGCGGCGAGTGTCTGCCGCGACAGCTCTTGGTTGAGGAACACGCGCGCAAGAAACGATGCCACGAGCGGGGTCAGAGCCTGAAGCACAAGGACATTCGCCACCGATGTCGCGTTCAGCGCCGCCATGAATGACGCCGATGAGATGGCGATGCACACGGCAAAGGTGGCACCAGCCCAGCCCATGCCACGGAAGCTATTCACCGTCTGACGCCGCTCAGAGCCAATGACAAATGCGAGGATGGCAATGGCGGCGAAGAACGCCCGACCGACGATCTGCGTCGTCGTATCGGTCAAGAGTGCGCGCTGCAGAAGGCCGCCGCTTGACCACGACAGGGCAGCCAACAGCATGTACAGTTGGCCGCGCCTATTGTCCGCCATCTACGGCCTACGGTCTGACGCCGAGGCGGACTGCACAGGATCTCGCGTTCGCCGATGCCCGTGATGCACATGCGCCTACCTTTCGCGGCTCTGCTGTGCCCGGTCGACGCGAGCGGGGCTCACGCGGTAAAGCCGAACATCGAAGTTGCGGCGCCACACAGTCGCCCGCCCGCGCCATGGAGTTCTGCCGGCCGCTCTGTGGCCCGGCTCATCAAAGGAGCTCTCCGCTCCGATATCGTGCAGGGCCAGATAGCGCGGACCCGGGCCGCGAACTAGCTCGAAGCGCCGGATGCGAAGCCACCTGGGCACAGCCATCAGCATCGGGATATGCTCATGGTCGTACCAGTCGTCAAACGCCTCTAGCCCTTCGGCGAGCACGTCCCACCATGCGCCCAGCAGAAGATCTCCGCGTATATCCTGGTTGTGCGGCTTACTGATCTCGGGCGACGATAGTTGTCGGTACACGCGGTGGACTCCCGAGTCCCGTAGCAGTTCGTCCAGCTCCGGGGTTACTCCCGGCGGCCGCTCGAAATGAAGGAACTCTCGGTACACGAGATAGGATGCCCGATCAGGCGACGTCTCCGCCTTGGCCCCGGGTCGAAGCAGGCGGTCTTCGAGCTCAGGGTCGACCCGTCGATATCGCCGCTCAGCGCCGGTCTCCACGAAACCGTCCGTCGACCGGTTGCCCGACACGGCGGGGGACGGAAGGAGGAGCCCTACCCGTAGCGTCTCGTCGAGTCCTCCTGAGTCCACTTCGTAAGCTCCTCCCTACCCCCGGAAGCAGCAGCGCACGAATCTCGACGACTCTGACTGGAACGCCGTTCCCGGCGCCGGTCGGTCAATCGCTCGACACCTTGACGAACTTCTGGATCAAGGGCAGCTTCTCCGGCAGCGGACGGTGAGGGAAGAGAGACGGCCATCCGGTAAAAGCAACATCGCCCACGTAAATGGCACCCGATGAGTCCAGCGCAATGCTGTGGGGGGATATGAATTGGCCGGGATCGGTTCCAGCGGATGGCTCGACGCAGAGCCTCACCATCACATCGCCATCGGCCGACAGAATGCTGATGCGCGGTCCGAGATTGGGCCAGCCTAGATTGCCACCGAGATACGGTCCTATCTCCGCCACATACGAGAGGGGCCGACTCCCGCGAGCGGTGAACAATCCACTCGGCCGGTGGAGGTTGTGCCACTGGGTCTCAAAACGGCCCAATGGATCGAAGACCTGGATGCGGTGATTCTCCCGATCCGCCACGTACACCCAGCCGTCGTCGTCACAGGTGATGTTATGGGGGAGGTTAAATTCACCCGGGCCCGTCCCTGGTCCGCCCCAGGAGAATAGGTGGCGTCCGTCCGGCGCGAACTTGTGTACGCGGGCATTGCCGTACCCATCGGAAACGTATATGTCGCCCCCGGGCGACAGCGCGGTGTGGGTGCACCGGTTGAACGGCTCGCCGCTGTGCGCCGCGCTCGGCTGGCCCGGCCGACCGATCGTGAGGAGCACTCTGCCCTGCGGGGTGCACTGGCGCACGCTGTGATCGCCGTCGTCGGTCAGGAAGATGGTGTCGTCGGGTGCGATGTGAACGGCGTGGGGACGGGTAAACACTCCGTGGCCCCATGCATCCTCGAGGTTCCCGTCGCGATCGAAAACTAGGACGGGGGGGTTCCCCCGATGGAACAGGTAGACCCGGTCGAGCTTGTCCACGCCCACGCCGGCACCGTCGCTCAACACCCAGCCTTTGGGCAGTCGGGGCCAATCAGGGACCGGACGGTAGGTGAAGTCCCCGCTGCCGAGAGTAGGGGTCTGGTTTGACCCTCCCGCATGCGCCAGCTCATCCTCTCGGGAGGAGCGCGACCGAGGCGAGCTGCCGCGCGACGCATCGTGCTCCATCGCCGCACGTCCCATGTGCTCGGTCATGCAGTTGGGGTGCTAAGCGTGCTATCGAGCCCGAGCAAATACGCGGGTAAAGCCGCCGACATGTACCGGACTTCATCGCGCCTGAAGCCGAGATCGAGCAGGCCCTGGACGTAGCCCGCGAGTCGCTCCACGGGCGGTGGAGCCTCGACGGTGCCCCCATCGGTCGACAGGAAGGAGCGGTTCACGCCGACCGAACGGATGAGCGACGCGCGCTCCGCCATGGTTCCATGATCGGTCAGCTCGATATAGGCGCCCATCGACGCCAGCTGTTTCATGGTGGGCACATCCATGTCCACGAACGGGACGTGGGGATGGGTGACGACGACTCGTCGTACCCCCGATGCTATCGCCTGCTCCACAAGCAGAACGGACTCCGCCGGGGAGATGTGGCCAGTCGCAAGGATGAGATCGTGTTCCGCGATGAGCGCAAGGATCCTCGACATGACGGGCTTCAGGGAGCCGTTCTCGGTCACTGTTAGGCCTGTCACGCCCTCGGGGATCGCGGACTGGAGCATGGGCGCGAACCGGGCCTTCTCGACGAAGTGCCGAGCGGTGATCGTTGGCATCCAGACGATCCGGCCGCCTTGGCGAGCCGTCTCGAGCACCGCGTACTCGTTCAGTCCGCCGACAGAGAGGTTGAGCACTACCCCTCCGAACACCTGGAAGCCGGTCAGCTCGGCGGCCGTTGCAGCCCTCGCAGCGGTGTCTGTGGAGTGACTCTTCACGATGATTGCCCGCATACCGGCCTTCTGCGCGGCTTCCGCGGCGGAGATCGCGGTGACGAGTCTCGGGAAGATGTCGGGTCCGGTGTGGATATGGAGATCAACCGCGCCGGCCAGCAGCTCCGACGGCTCGTTCTTCCGCTCCATGATGTCTGCCACCTCACTCACCCCATTTGCTCAGGAGGGACGCTGCCGTCTGCGGTCTTGGGGAAGTTCACCATGTCCAAGCGCGGCTACCTTTCGGATCCGGCCCAGCTATTGGTCACTATCAGCCTGCGAGGTATGTTGAGCATCGGCTTGATCCAACGGCGTGGGACGATTGCTCGCTCGCCGCTCGTCTACCACGCGCTGTAGAGCGGTCAGACCGTGATTGAGCGCATGCACGCCCATGATGTAGCCCGCGACCTCGATCACCTCGGCCAATTCGCGCGCCGTCGCCCCTTGGTTGAATGCCTCATGAATATGGCCATCAATGTAGGGGGCTGGCCAAGCCACGATTGCGTCGATGGCCACGATGATGTATTCACGGTACTTCGGCGGGAGCTCCGTGTGGCGGAGCATCTCGTTGGTCCAGGTCTGGTACAGCTCGAGCTTGGTCGGATCGTATCTGGCCCAGACGTCGTTCCATTGATATCGAGGGTAGCTCAGCCTCCACGTCTCTCCGCGACCCGAGCTGTCTGATTCCACGCCCTATTCCCTCCTGATCCAGAGGAGTCCGTCCTTGGGTCCACAGGCGATGGCCCGTCGGAGCTGCCTTCCGCCCCAGGCGCGCCGGTATGGCCTAGGACGCGGCCGGCCCGATGATCTGCTGTCGCATTTCCGCCCAGAGGCCCCGATAGAGCTCCTGATACGCGTCGGTCTCGCGCACCGTCAGAACGTCGCGGGTATGGCCGAACGGAATGGTGTGAGTGGCCGCCACCCGGGCGGGCCGTCGGGTCAGGATGTGCACGTCGTCGGACAGGGACACCGCCTCGGCCAAGTCGTGGGTGACGAGGACCACACTCATGCCGAGCTCATAGACGATCGATAGCACGTCTCGGTGGACTTCGACCCGTGTGGGCTCGTCCAGCGCGGAGAACGGTTCGTCGAGCAGGAGCAGTCGGGGGAGGGGGGCGACGCCTGTCAAGAACGCGACCCGTCTCCGCATGCCCCCAGACAGCTGGTAGGGATAGGCCCGCGCGAACTCCTCCAGTCGCCCGAGCCTCAACAGCCGATCGGTGCGATTGCGCCTCTCGTCGTCATCGATCGCGAGATAGCGCAGTCCGAACGCGATATTGGCTGACACCGTGAGCCAAGGCAGCAGGGTGTCCTTCTGGAACACCATCGTGAATGGGCGCTGGCCGCGTACCTCCGCGGATAGTTGGGGGCCTCTTCGCACGAGCCCGTGGCTGGGCTGCACCAGGCCGGCAATGAGCGCGAGCAGGGTGGACTTGCCGCATCCGCTTGGGCCGACAATGCTCACGACCTTGGCCGGCAAGATCGCAAGCGACACGGAGTCGACCGCCATCGTGCCATCTCGGTAAGTGAAGCCGACGTCGTCGAGTGTCAGAAGCGCCACCGTGTCCTTCGGTTCCTGGCGCGCTACCGCCTGGTGCATGTCAGCGTGCACTTGGATCGGCTCCTCGTGGGAGTTTCCAGTGAGCTCTCACCGGCCCTGGCCCAGGACTCGCTCTCCTTCGGCCGGAGCCTGGGCCACCGCACGGCGCTCCGCGGGCTCCGGCCCTCTCAAGGCGGCTAGTTCGGGGCGGCGCGGGGCCCAGCAACGGATGCCGGTCAACGCTGCCCTCTCGCCGCCGCTAGGTCACGGCGTCAGCTTGTGGGCCTCGGCCTCTTGCAGATAGCTCATGTTCACTCGCTGATCGAACCCGAACTTCGGATCGGTCAGGTCAACGCCGGGCAGGCCCCAGTACTTGAGTTGGTCGAGCGTCGCCTGCCACGTTTGCGGAGTGATCATGCCGAGAGATGGCGCGTAGAAGTGCTTGTCGAACTCGGCACCTGCAGTTACGGTCGCGAGCGTCTGCCCGTCGAAGTCCTTGTTGAGCTTCAGCGCAGCGGCAATGTCGCCAGCGCTAGCCTGATGGAGCCACGTGTCCGCAGCCTGCATGCCCTCCAGGAAGCGGACGACTGCGTCGTGCTTGGCCGAGAGGTTCTGAGCCAGCCCGAAGGTGCATGTCTCGACGTACTGCGCGGGGATGTATTTCTCGCCAGCCGGCGTGGTCGGATCTACCACGAGGCGCACCTGGCCGCTCGCCATCTGCTTGGTAAGCAGTGACGCGGTGCTGACCACCGCGTCGTAGTAACCGGAAATCAGGCCGTCAACCTGAATGCTTACAGACGACGACTGAATGATGTTGTAGGCAGATCCACCATGCGACGCGGAATAGGAAGAGAAATACTCACCCCAACCATATGAGGAGCCCCCGACACCGAGCACCGCGACCCTCTTGCCCGACAGATCCGTCGGCGTTTGGTACGAGCTGTCGCTCTTCACCGCTAGAACTGCGTCCTCTCCCGCGCCGATCTGGTTGTATACGATGTTCGTGTCAATCCCCCGACTAGCCGGAATGAGCGCTTGGCCGGTGCCAAACATGAGAAGGTCGAGTGCGCCAGACACGACCATGTTGAGGCCGTTGGCACCCACCCCGGTACTGATCTGAACATCCACGCCGGCCTGCTTGAAGTAGCCCTTGGCCTGCGCAACATAGATATCCGCGAAGTTCGTGAGTGCTGCGGCTGTGCCGACCCGCAGGACGGGGTTCGGGCCGGAGCTGGAGGGAACGGTCGAAGCAGTCCCGGGTGCTTGCGACGCAGCCGCAGACGCCTGCGAAGTTCCGGGTCCAGCCGTACTGCTGCAGGCTCCCAACACGAGGACGAACGCAAGGCCGACGACAGCGGACCTCACGCCTCTGGCTCGCACATATTCCATGACAGATCCTCCAATCCCCTTGTGCCCGAACTCCCCAACGAGAGACCGTTTCTAGACTGGTGCAACATCCCACCAATGGAGGAGGCGTTTGCGCGCGTAGGCTGTGACGAGGACCAGCAGAACGCCCAGCGCAGACACATACATGACCACCGCAAAGGTAAGGTCCGCGTTTGTCGTGTTCGTTGCCGTCAGGAGCAGCTTGCCGACGCCCTCAGCACCGGACAGGATCTCAGCCGTGACCGATCCGACCAAGCCAAAACTGATGGCATTGGGCAGAGCGGCAAAGGTCCAGGCGGCAGCGTAAGGAAGTCGCACTCTCCACATCGTCGAGGTTCTCGACGCGCCCAAGATGTGGGCGTTCTGCAGCGTCTCAGCGGCGATGCTTCGGCTTCCTTCGTAGGCGTTGAAGAAGATGACGAAGAACACAATTGTCACCGCGGTGACCGCCGATGAAGTGGGAGTCGGCCCAACAATGATGACGATCACCGGAATGATCGCGATGCGAGGAGTGGCGTTAATGACCGAGATGAACGGGCTTGCGACCTGAGAAGCGAAGTCGCTTGTGCTCAGCCAGAGAGCCAGTATCAAGGCGGCGACCGACCCGACGATGGTTCCTGAAAGGGAGGCTGCCAGGGTCACGCCTAGATAGGGCCAGATGGAACCTGTTAACGGAGATCCGACGGCGAGGTCGTACATCTCCTGAGCGACGATTGTCGGAGAGCTCACGAAGTAGTGGTTGAAGATCGGGAAGCGGCTCTGAAGGAAGGCGATGTCGGGAAGCCACTGCCATAGCGCCAAGAGCAACAGCACGACGAGCACGCGGGTCAAGTTGACGAGGAAAGTCCGACGAAGGTACCACGGGATCTTGTGCCGCTCACCGCTCACTGGATCGCCGCTCCTCGAAGACCACTATGGCTCGCCATCAGCCGTCCGTGCCGCAGGCCGCCGCGCAGGGCAGTCGGTGCTCGTCGGTCAGCGATCGCTGCCGTCGCCTCCGTCGTTCCAAGGGCGAGGCCGGCGAGGGCCAAGCCACGCATGAGCTCCAAGCGCGCCTCGCTCACAGAACCTTCAGGGCCCCGGCGTTCGATTGGAAGCCGCGCGCCCTGAGGAGCATAGAAGCAGGACTTTGTTCGAGCTGCGCGGACAGAAGCTAACGAAACCGACCACGCCTGTCAACCCCCATCCGGAAGAGGGCGACCAGGCTTCATCCACGGCCGGGGCCTGGACAGCAAGCGCGCACGGGAGTCGTCCCGTTCCGGGGAAGGGTGCTTAGGGTTCGTATGTGCGCCCCCGATCACTGAGCTGTGCTTGTCACCGCGGAAGGCAGGGGCTTGACGCCTAGGACGGCAGTAAGTAGGCTCTCTGTACGAGCTGCGCGAACAAACCTGCAGGGTCCTCCCCTCGGCTGCAGGAGCCACAGGGGTCTGTCCTGCCGTGCCCCTTTTCATGAAGAAGGAGTAGCGCGGTGAACTGGGAGCTGGGCCACGGCCCATTTCAACTGACCAACCTCAGCCACGTCGGGATTGCCGTCGAAGATGCGGAGAGGACCGTGCAGTTCCTCTCGTCGGTCTGGAACATCGGCTCCCCGCAGGTGTTCGATTACTCCCCGGCCCAGGAGGATCTCTTTGTCGGCGAGCCTTTCAAGGTGCGGCTCGTCTGGCTCAAGTTCGGTCCGCTCACCATCGAGCTACTGCAGCCGCTCGATGATAAGTCGATCTGGTCGAAGTTCATCGCGAACAAGGGTGAGGGCATCCATCACGTGGCGTTCGGCGTTTCGAACTACGACGAGATGGTCGAACACCTGAAGAGCCAGCGACACGAGCTGCTCGTGTCGGCGGTCTTCAACGGCGAGCGCTGGTGCTACTTCGACACGTCTCCTGGCGGCTTCGTCGTCGAGCTCCGAGAGGAGTACAAGAGAGCCTGACCCGCGCGGCCGAAGCGGTCATTTTCCCCGGGCGGCTGCACCTCGACATCGCCGGACCGCAGCTGAAGAGCGACCAGGCGGTGGCCGCCGCTTCCATGCTCAAGCGCGGCCGGTTGCGTTGAAGGATCGACGCCAAGGTCAGGAGTCTACCGACTTGAAGAAGCTGATCAACGATCCGCGTAGGGTCGTCGATGAGACCATCTCCGGCCTTCTCAAAGCCTACCCGACACATCTGCGGGCAGCGTCAGGCAGCACCCGAGCGCTCGTCCGCTGTGACGCACCACTCAAGGGCAAGGTCGCGATTTGTACGGGAGGAGGGTCTGGCCATCTGCCGCTGTTTCTCGGTTACGTAGGCCCCGGCCTCCTTGATGCCGTGGCCGTGGGCAACGTGTTCTCGTCGCCCAGCGCCGATGACATGGTGGCGGCGATCCGAGATGTCGATGGAGGTGCGGGTGTGCTGTGCCTCTTCGGCAACTACGGCGGTGACCGCATGAACTTCGAACTGGCTGCAGCCCGAGCTGGAGAAGAGGGCATCGCGGTCAAGCTGAGCATCGCGGCCGATGACGTGGCGTCAGCGCCACGCTCGGAGAAGAGTCGCCGCCGTGGCATCGCCGGGATCTTCTTCGCCTACAAGATGGCAGGTGCTATGGCAGATCGCGGTGCGAATCTCGATTCAGTCAAGGCTATCGCTGATGCCGCCATCGAACGCACCTGCACGATCGGCGTCGCTTTGAGCCCGTGCACCATCCCGGCCGTGGGGGAGCCGAACTTCACCATCGGCGAGGACGAGATCGAGATCGGCATGGGCATACACGGTGAACCAGGCATCGAGCGAACCAAGTTGATGCCGGCACGAGAGATCGCCGGGATCATGGCGGACCGCATCATCAACGATCTCCCGTTCTCTACCGGTGACGAGGTGGCCGTGCTCGTCAACGGACTTGGCGCGACGCCTGCCGAGGAGCTTTTCATCCTCTACGACAGCTTCGATGACATTCTGAAGGCACGAGGTCTCATCGTGCAGCGCGTCTACGTTGGCGAGTACGCGACCTCGATGGAGATGGCGGGCGCGTCCTTCAGCCTGCTGAAGCTGGACCAGCAGGCGAAGGAGCTCCTCGACGCCCCGGCCCTTTCGCCATTTCTTCCTCAGTGGGTGAGAGGTTGAGCAGCCCGTCGCTTGATACGGCAGCCTTGAGACACGTCCTCAGCGAAGCCATCGCGGACTGGACTACCCACAAGGACGAACTCCGCAGACTGGACGCGATCCTTGGCGACGGAGACATGGGCGTCACGATTGAACTGGCTGGGGCGGCCATTCTGGACGTCTGCGCTGGCTTCCAGGGCGACGACATCGGCGCACTGCTGGTCGAGTGTGGCACGCAGATCAATCGACAGGGCCCATCGACGTTCGGGACGCTGCTGGCCGCGGCTTTCACTGCCGTCGGAACAGCGACAACAGGACGCCCAGATATCCGCGTCGATGAACTCGGATATCTGGGGGAGCGCGCCATCGAGGGGATCAAAGCCCGAGGCCGTTCGGATATCGGCGAGAAGACCTTGCTCGACGCGATCGTGCCCGCCGTGAGCGCTCTCGCGCTCTCCTTGAAGGAGGGTCGGGACGCGCCGGAGGCGATTCGGGCAGGCCTGTCCGCTGGCGAGAGCGGAGCGGAGGCAACCCGATGGATGGCCGCAAGGCATGGACGTGCGAGCTACCGTCGAGATGGAGGGCAGGGAGAACTGGACGCCGGCGCGAGGGCCATGTATCTCCTGATGCAGTCGGTCGGGGGCAGTCTCGTGGCGTACTGTAATGCGGCAGCTCTCCAGCCGGAGCTGCCGCCCCTATCTGGAGCCCACGGTGTCAGCCCAGTCCTGGACTAGCGGGTTCGCGCCAACCGCTCCTCTGGGGCCTCGCGCGACTAGGTCGCGGCGGCGATGGGACGCGGCACCGCCGCTACGGCGGTTCGGTGGTGCCGCGTCACTGGGGGCACGCCGTGGGGCCTAGCTCAGAAGACTTGGTACCCGCGCTGGCCGAGAGCATCGCCCGTCTCGACGTCGGGTCAAGAATCCCCACTATCCGGGAACTGGCCCGCACCCTTCACTCGACGGTCGCGTCCACGCATGTCGCGTTGAACCGGCTTGAGGAGCTCGGCGCCGTTCAGACCGATCGCAGGGGCAGGAACGGCGTCCACTTGGCAAACAAGGATGCCGTCCGATTGTGGTTCGCCGCCAGTCGTGGACGCGGCCCGTTCTTGGTAGCTCTGCCGTTGCCAACCACGCTCCTGCAACAGGGCACAGCCACTGCGCTGCGCGCTCTCTTCTCGCGTGCCAATCTCGAGCTCAACCTCGCGTTCATTCCGGGATCGCGGACGCGCGCCATGGTCCTGAGGCTCCATCAGGCCGACGCCGTAGTGATGTCTAGCCTGGCAGCAGAGGTCGTCGCCACAGGCGAAGAGACCGTGGCCATTACCCTTCCGCCGAAGACGATGACCAATTGCACCCAGGTGTACACGCGACTTCGGTCGAGCGGTGCCGCTCGCATCCGCATCGGCATCGACACATCGGTGGCGGACCTAGCCCGCCTCACCGAATTGGAATTCCGGTCGATGAGCCTCGATCTGGTGGACGCTCGCGCCATCCAGTTTGGAACGCTGCTCCACGACGGCCAGATCGACGCGGTCATTGCCCGAGAGGAGGATGCGTTGCTCTGGCCGAGCGGAGGTTGGTATGGGCGTGATGTCTCCGCTCACGTCCGAAGCCAAGTCGGCGACTCCGATACCCGCGCCGCCGTCGTCACCCGCAGCGCGGATTACGTGGCCACCGAACTTGTTCGTCGCGTGATCGATGGCGACGAGCTGGCGCGCGTCCAGCAGGAGGTCCTCGCGGGCCGCATGGCCCCCTCCTTCTGATCAACCGGGCAGGCTGGGGCGGGCAGGCGCTGACGGTGGGGCCACGTGACGTGATCATTCCCACACAGCGTCGCTTTAACAATGGAGTCAGCTGCTCGGCGAAGCTGGCGCTCGAGAACCCCTTACGATGTGGTCGTCGCATCAGTTGACGAGGAGAGCTCATGGCCCGCATCAAGTTCGTGTCGGTGACCGATCTCGTGGCGCCCAAGCCCAAGGAGCGCAGGCCATCGGCGCGCCAGCTCAGGGCGATGAAGCGCGAGGCCGAATACGAGAAGGCGATCGCGAAGCTCACCGCGGGCAAGGTGGTGCTGATCGAGCCGACCGACGAGAAGATCGCGACCCTGCGCGCTTCGCTCGCTCGCGTGATCGCCCGCAACGAACGGGCGAGCCAGCTGCACTACGCGATCAAGGGCGGCGTGGCCTACGTCGCTCTCGAGCCCATTCCCGGCGCTCGAGGGGGGCGAAGGAAGAAGGCCTGACCAGCGAAGCGACCGAAGGAAGGTGAACCGTACTGACTTTGGTGGAGACTCTGGTCTGCCCCGGCTTCCGTGGAGTCCGTTTACTGGACATCATGGCGCTCTCGCCCCACCAGGAGGCAGCCATGGGCAGACGGGGATACCCGCCGGAGTTCCGGCGTCGCGCTCTCGACCTGCTCATCGCGGGTCGCAAGGTCACCGACCTCGCGCGTGATCTCGGCGTCAGCGGCCAGACGCTCTACGCCTGGCGCCGCCAGGACCAGATCGACCGCGGCCTCGCCCCCGGTCTCCGCTCGGAGGAGCGGGAGGAGCTCGCCGCGGCCCAGCGGCGGATCCGGGAGCTCGAGGCCGAGCTGGAGATCCATCGGCGGGCGTCGGAGTTGCTCGCGGAGCGCAGCCCACCGGGGACCCGGTTCGCAGCCATCGAGGTGATGGCCGCGGAGGGCCACAGCGTCCTCGTCGCCTGCCGTGTCCTGGCCGTGTCGGAGTCCGGCTTCTATGCGCAGCGCCATCGCCCGCCGTCGGCGCGGTCCGTGCGGCACGCCTACCTGACCGAGCTCATCGCCGGGGTGCACCAGTGGAGCCGCGGTACGTACGGCGCCCGCCGTGTGCACGCCGAGCTCGTCCTGGGTCACGGCGTCCTGGTCGGCCGCTGCGCGGTCGAGCTGCTCATGGCCCGGGCCGGACTCGCGGGGTTGTCCGGTCGCCCGCGGTTCCGACGGCTGCCGCACGTCGCGACGGCCGGCGACCTTGTCGAACGCCAGTTCCGACGCGACGAGCCTGACCGGTTGTGGGTCACCGACATCACCGAGCACCCGACTCGCGAGGGCAAGGTGTACTGCGCCGTCGTGCTGGACGCCTTCAGCCGGCGGGTCGTCGGCTGGTCCATCGACTCCTCGCCCACGGCGGCGCTGGTGACCAACGCCCTGGGCATGGCCATCGAGCAACGGGGGCCCGACGGGACGGTCATCCACTCCGACCAGGGCACCCAGTTCACGTCCTGGGCGTTCACCCGGCGCGCGATCGATTCCGGGCTCCTCCCCAGCATGGGCTCGGTCGGCAGCTGCTTCGATAACGCGATGGTCGAGAGCTTCTGGAGCCGGATGCAGGTCGAGCTCCTCGACCGCCACCACTGGCGGACGCGTGTCGAGCTCGCGAACGCGATCTTCGAGTACCTCGAGATCTTCCACAACCGCCAGCGCCGTCACTCGGCGCTTGGCATGCTTACCCCGATCGAGTTCGAGACTCGACACCAGTCAGCGACAGTCGCGTGAAATCCAGTGACGCGACTCCACCGATGTCAGGGCACCCCATCGCCGCGGTCGCCCCCAGCGGACGCGCCATCGGCGTGTTGAGCCTCGGCATCCTCCTGCCCCTCGCGTTCATCTCCGACGTCTTCCCATTCGGTGGCGCGATGCCGGAGTGGCTGACCACAATCGCCTCGATCGTCCCGCTGGTCCACTTCGTTCACGGGCTGGCGGGTGCGCTCGATCCGGCGGAGGCGAAGCTCGAGTGGTCCGAACCTCGCAGTGATGGGCGCCTGGCTCGTCGGCGCCACGCTCGTGGCGGTGCGCTGGTTCCGCTGGGAGCCGAAGCGCTGAGGGCTTGGCCCGTAGCGGACCGATCGACATCAAGGCCAAGCCGGCCGGGCTCGCCGGGTTCACCCCACTCCGGCCGGGCCCGCTCACGATCTCAAGCGTGCTGGAGCTGATCGAACCAGGCAAGCACGCTCGGGACGGCGTCGTTGATGTGGGCCAGCATGCCCTCGTGGTCGTGCCCGGGGAAGGACACGTGCTGCAGGCCACGGCGGTCGAGGCCGGAGGCGAGTTGCTCTACGCCGCCGCCTAGGGCGATCTCCTCGTCCTCGGTGCCCCAGAATGCGAACAGCGGACTCCCCAGGCCGGTAACCAGGGAGTCTGCGGGCAGTTCCGAGAGCTCACGGTAGAAGCTGAGCGCGGCGCGGTTGTCGAATCGGGAGTCCAGATACGCCCAGGCAACGGGATCGGACTGTGCCGCCTCGGACCGACGTTGGATGGCCGCATAGAGGTAGGAGTAGTCGCCGACGATGGGGAAGCCACCGGAGACGACCGCTTCCACTTTGCCAGTGAGGCGTGCGATCCACGGGGCGAAGGCGCCGGTGAACGAGTAGCCGAGTACGGAGAATCGGTCGAACCCGACCGTCTGCATGACCGCGACGAGATCGTCGGCCAGATCGCCGACACGATAGAGAGCGTCCGCGTCGAGCCGGCTGCTACCGGCGAACCCACGTGGGCTCGCGATGACCACCGTGAAACGCTCCACGAACGGGGTGAGATCGAGAACGTCCGGCCAGGAGAACTGCAACTGCGGCAGGAGCAGCGCCGGCCCCGACCCGCTCGCCTCGTAACGCAGTTCCAGGCCGTCACGGACTAGCGTTGACATCCTGGCAAGTCTAGTCCCGGGGTGGATGGCGTCCGAACCCGCCGCGATCGTTCGTGCGTCGCCCAATCGTCGGGGCGCAGGCGGTCGCTGCCGAGACGAGGAACTTCCGCGATCCCGGACGCAGGATCGAGCACGTGACCGTCAACGGGCGGGCCGAAACTGCTCGCCCGCTTCCCGGTACGGTCGGTGCTCGTCGCCTTCACGGTCGCGAACGGGCGGATTGTCGAGATCGACCTCATCGCGGACCTGAGCAAGCTGCGCGGCGCGTCGTCGGACCGAGTATGCCAGTCGGCCCGATCAGCTCGATGCTGAGCGGCAGCACCGGGACATTCAGGTCGGTCGCGGTGGTATGACTCCACTTGCACCTCCGACCTCAACGTCCTGGCGGCCGCCGTGCGCTGCCGGAACCGACCGCGAGGTCGCGAAGGTCGTGCCCCTGCCCGTGTCCAGTAAGATGACGGCGAGCACGTCGGTTCGCCTGATTCACGGACGATCCGGCTGGTGCGCATGACTCTTTTGGGGATGTTCGCCTGACACCCCCGGATTCAGACGGCGAACGGTCGCCGTGCTGGGGTCGAAATCGCGGCTCGTGAGCGTGGAATCGGATCGCTGACCTGCGTGCAGTCGGACGCCAGTTCGCTGGACTCTGGATCAGGGGACGTCGTCAACGGCACCCTTCGTCCTCTCTCCTACGTCAGGGGTCGCAGCCCGGACTGTCGGCAGGCCGGACAGCGGCGGTCGCGCTTGGCCGTGACCTCCCGCAAGACTCCCGGTGGCAAGGCATAGCGGCGCCTCGGCACGTACGTGTCCGAACCGGCGAGTAGCAACATCGTGGCCGAGACGGCCTCTGATGCCAACGTGCCGTTGACGCTCACGACCTGCGGCTCGGCCACCCCTCCCAGGTAGCCGAGACGTCGCCGTCGGGCCTGCTCGACTCGTGCGTCAGTCACGATCCCCACGCACCTCAGGCACGGTCCACCGGGGATGACGATGGCGATCTGACCACTGGCTCGGACGCCGAACCCCGCGGTGGGCGGCGTGATCACGGCCCCGATGTCGACGTACGGGATCCGGTGCTCCAGGGCGAAGGTGTTGAGGTCGTCCCGGACGTCCCACGCGTCAACGCAACCGACGAGCACATCGACGGTCCGAAGCAGCGCGAGCGACCGCTCCGACGGGAAGTCCTCCGCAATCGGGATGACCCGAACGGTCGGTCGAACCTCTCGCGCCAGCCGTCGCGGGACATCGACCTTGCGAGTGACATCAACGTCCCGTCGTCGCGCGCCCACGAGACGCCGGAGATTGGTGTCCTCGACCAGCTGGCTATCGACGGGTATCAACGTCCCGATCCCAGCGTGGATCAACTGCTCGCCGACATGGCTCCCGCCACCAGACACCCCGACAAGGCCGACCCGGCCGGTCGTGAGGGCGGCCATCCCGGAAGGCCCGAAGGCGAGCAACTGCCGATCGTCCGGCGAGCCAACGGTCCGGGCCCGTCGCCCCGGCATGACCAGCAGGGGCGGCCCGGAATCTCGCACTTCCCCGATGCGCCTTCGGCCCGACGGCCCCTCGAGCCAACCGGCGATGCCGTCGTCGGACAAGACGACGATCCCATGGGTCGCTTGGGGACAGCGTCGACGAAGAAACCTCATGAGAGCGCGGCCGCGATCCCGGTCGGTCGGGGAAAGGCGCGGCGTCGAGCGGCCAGGATGTCGATGCACGAAGACCACGCCCTGGCCGGTCGACTCCGCCTCCCTCGCGAGGCGCAGGTTGAACCGGCCGTTCCACCGGAGACCGTGCGATCGATCGACGACGGCCGCCTCGTCGACGGGCCTCCAGCCTTCGATCACGACGACCGCGGGGTCGTCGGTCGGGCGCGCTCGGACGAGCAACGCCGCGACCTCCTCCTCGTCACCGGCGAGGTGATCGAGGACCTGCCGCCAACGAAGATGGTCGACGCGCAGGTCAACCCTAGGGACGACCATCGAACCGACGCAGCCAGGCCCGCACCGCCGAGACGAGTGACGGGTGAGCGGGATCCCAGGGCGCATTGAAGCTGAACGAGTACCACGCCCGGTCGGCCAGGTATTGCCTCGAGAAGTTGGCCGGCGGTTCGCCGCCTCGAGTCAGTACGGCATCGATCAACACCTGCGGTCGAGCCTGGGGCCAACCGTCGGCCACGACGAGGCCGTCGAGGTCCGCGGGTGCCCAGGTCCCGTTCATCCGGATGGCGGGCACGAGCACGAGCACCCGGCTGGGGATGGCGAGCCGTTTCGCGCCGGGCCAGGCGACCCCGAGCGCCGAAATCTCGTCGTCGAGGGACGTCCCGCTCACGAGACGCCTCCGTCCGGGGCCGACTCGAAATGCAGGCCGTTGCGCAGCTCGACGACCTGATCGTCGGCGATCGGGTCCTCGGTGTTCCCGTGCTTGAGATAGAGCGTCTCACCGTTCGGCACGTCACCGAGGGCCTTGATCTGGGCACCGGTGAGCTCGGTCTCGGTGGTCTCGACCTTGTGCCCGTTGACGAAGAAGTGGATCACCTTGAGCGCGGTCGCCATGTCTGATCTCCTGGGGGGGCACCCGCCGGCTATGCTGGTTGGGCGACGGGTTCGTCCCGTCAGTCGCGGCATCCAGAAGCCGCGAGGCGATAGTAGCAGTAACGTCCCCTAACGTCCAGCGGCCGTGATGCGTTACTATCGGTGTTGGTCACGGAACGTTGCGAAGGGAAGGAGCCGCATGGAGATCACCGCCGAGGAACTCGGGCGTCGCCTGCGCGTCGCGCGCGAGACCGCGGAGGTGACCCAAGAAGTCGCCGCAAGCCACCTCGGTCT
>JAJYJR010000714.1 GCA_021789355.1 Chloroflexota bacterium
GCCTCTGCCCGTCCCAGGCTCCCGCACCGGCTGCGCGGGGGGAGGGCAGCGGCGGCGCCTTCAACCAGGCTCGACCTGTCGGATCGAGCCGCCAGACCGACGCGCTCGGCCGGCCGAAGTCAGAGCCGACATAGCCTCCGATGACCCACAGCGTCGTGTCGCTGGCCACGAGGACGGCGTGCTGGAGCGGCTGCGGGAGGCTCGGCCCCGTCGCCCAGCGCCCTGTCGCCGGATCGAACACCAGCACGGAGCGGACGGCTCGACCCGCTTCATCGAAGCCGCCGGTGATCCAGATCCGCCCCCGGTACGTTGCCGCCCCTACCTCGGTCAGGGCCATCGGCGCGTCGGCGACCCGGGACCAGCCCAGGGCCGGGGACGGCGAAGGCCTCGCCGGCCGGCCGGGCGACGGCATCGCGAATCCGGGGGAACCTCCGGAGGAGGCGGTGCGTGCAGGCACGGAGGCGGTGCCCGGAACGCCGGTTCCGGCGGGCCCGACGGGGGCCGGGGGCCGAGGCCCGCCGCACGCGGCCAGCCCGACGGCCGTGATGACGAACGCGGCCGCCACTCGGATGGCGGGGGCCGGCGCGCGTGGCCTGCCGCGCCGGCGGAGGGCGCCGTTCCGGGCGGATCGGTCGCGGCGGCCGGCGATGCGCCGCACGGGTCAGGCCCGTACGTCGACGACCATGAGCAGGCCGCCCGGTTCGACGTCGTTGTTCGTCGTGTGGTGCACGATGTGGCAGTGCAGGGCCCACTTCCCTGGGTTGCCGGCCACGAACTCGACGTCGTATCGCTCGCCCGGATGGACGGCGATCGTGTCCTTGGTCAGTTGTGCCGTCGCCGGCACCGGGTAACCGTCGGTGGCGACGATCTTGAACCCGGTGCCGTGCAGGTGCATCGGGTGCTCGAACTGTCCGGCACCCACGAAGCGGAGGCGGACACGCTCGCCCCGCTTCACCGTGATCGTCGGGATGTCCGGGTGTGTCTTGCCGTTGATTGTGAAGTAGTTGGGCTCACCCATCGTGGGCATCGCGGGATACGTCACCCCGTCGACGATGCGCCACTCGTTGAGGAAGAGGGTCTCGTCCACGTCGGGCTTCACCGCGTTCCAATTCCCGGGATCGACGATGAGCCCGCCGAACAGCCCGACGTTGATCTGCGTGTCGGTGTCCACGTGCGAGTGGTACATGAACGTGCCGGCCGGCCGTGCCACGAACTCGTAGGTGAACGTCTCGCCCGGCATGACCGGCTTCTGCGAGAGTTCGGGCTGGGCGACGCCGTCCATGTTCGAAGGGACGGCCTGGCCGTGCCAGTGGATGCTCGTCGGCGCGGTCAGCCCGTTCGTGAAGACGACGCGGATCCGATCGCCCTCGGCGACCCGGATGAGAGGGCCGGGCACCATGCCGTTGTAGCTGAGCGCGGTGACCTGCGTCTGGCCGTTGATGTTCCAGTAGATGGGCCTGGCGGTCAGCTCGAAGACCTTGGTCTTCCCGTCGAGTGCGAAGGGCAGGGGCTGCAGACCGGCCGTTGCGGTGGCCGGGACGGCGCCCGCGGTGGGGACCGGCTCGTCCGCCATCCAACCGCCGCCCATCCCGGGCATGCTGCCGGCTGCACCGCTGCTCGGGCCTGGTGAGGGGGAGGCGCCCATGTCCATGCCGGGCATGTCGGGATCCATGGTTGCCGCCGCCGGCGAGCCGGCGGCCGAACCGCAGGCAGCCAGAACGACAGAGGCGACGAGGAGTGCTGCGAGCGAGCGCCGGGGACGCGTGCTGTTCATCGGAACTCCGGGTGCGGATCACGGCCGCCGCCGGCGTCGGCCGGCGAGCCGCCCATCACACCCGCGTCAGGTGAGAGGCAGATGGGTCGAAGCTGCGAACGCGCTGAGAACCCGGGTCGGGTAACGCGTCGAGAGAGGTCCACCGAAGGCACCACCCCACTCCGGCAACGACAGGAGTTGTTCCCGGGTCCGGCCCGACGGACAATGGGGCAGATGTTCCGCGCTGACACGGCAGATCGCTGGCATTGGTCGGCGGACGTGTTCCCCCCGCTCGACTTCTGCGTCCGCGCGCTGCGCCGAGACGGCCTTGCGGTCCTGCCGTTCGACCAGCATCCCGACGGCGACCGGGACCTGCGCGACTGTGGCCTGGATGGCGAGGCCTGGCGAGCGTGGGTTGGGGCCATCATCTCGGCCCGTGCCCGGGTGGACGAGCTGTCGAGGGCGAGCCTCGCGCGGGGATGGCCGCCTTCGGATCAGCCTGCGCTCGTGGAGGCAGGCGAGGTGCTTCGGCGACCCTCGGTTGTATGTCCGGGATCGCCCGAGCTGCGAGCGCGTCTCGACGAGTGGTGGGCGGACTACGAACCCGAGGGCAACCGCTGGAAGCGGGCGATGACGTTGGAGCAGCGCCGTGCCCACATCCCGCCCGACGCGCAACGCTGGCTGTGGCAGGCCCTGCTGCCGCTGCACGACCAGCTCGAGACCGTCTCGGTGTTCCTGGTGGACTACGTGCAGCCCGTGATGATGACGGTGCCGCCGTTCGGGTGCCTGATCGCCACCGACCCGTCCGACCGGGACGGATGGGGTTACGCCCGGTTGGTGCTGCAGGCAGCCGAACGACTGGCCCGGGCGTAGGGATCATCACCGCCGGCCAGATTGCCGGCGCACCCACTCAGCTCGTGAGCGACCGCGTGTGGCGGGGTCGCCGGGATGGAGTACGGGCGGGCGACTGTCTGGCCTGCTTCTGCCGCTGGAGGAACGCGCGCTTGGGCGCGCACGCACTGGGTGGTGCGTGGGGTAACCCCCTCTCGACGCGTTACCTGCCCGGGGTAAGCACGATTGGTCGAATTACCGAACGGTCGAACCGCCGGCTTGACATTCCCATCACTGGAAGGTCTAGCGTGTCGCCATGCTGATCGGCGAGCTCGCGAAGCGGGCCGGCACCACGACGAAGGCGGTGCGGTTCTACGAGTCGCAGGGGCTGCTGCCCGCGCCGGAGCGTGCGGCAAACGGCTATCGCGCGTACTCACCCGCGGACGTCGAACGGCTTCGCCTGCTCGTCGTCCTGCGGTCGCTCGATCTGCCCCTGGAGCGGGCGGCCCAGCTCGCCGTACTGTGCGCCGCCGGCCACTGCGAGCTCGCGTCCGCCGAGCTGCGCGACCTCGTGGCGCGTCAGCGAACCGATCTCCGTCAGCGCCTCGAGGCGTTGGCGCATCTTGACCAGCGGCTGGCCACGCTCCAACGGCATCTCGAGGCCGGCGACCCACCGCAGGCCGCTTTACCGCGCGCAAGGAGGGCATCGATGACGAACTGTGACTGTTCGTGCGGGCAGTGTTGTGGGTGCAGCGCCTGCGGCTGCGGCTGTGGCTGCGCAAGCCATCGCGCCGGCGTGGCCCAAACGTCGTGACGTACCGGACGCCGGGGGACCCGGGCCCGCGTGTCGAACTGCTCTGGTTCGCCGATTGCCCGAACCACGAGTCGGCGCGGCGCCTCCTGGCCGACGTGCTCGCCGAGCTCGCGCCCGGTGTTGTCGTCGAGGACGTCGACGCGACGGACCCGGCAGTGGCCC
>JAJYJR010000045.1 GCA_021789355.1 Chloroflexota bacterium
GGGGTGGTCTCCCGCTCCTCAACGTCGATGTCGAACTCGTTCTCGAGGAAGAGGATCACCTCCATCATTCCGGTCGAATCGACCACCCCGCTCTCGAGCAGGGACGTGTCGTCGGTCAGCTGCTCCGGATCGCTGACGTAGAAATAGTCCAGGATGAATCGGCGTAACCGTTCTCGAACGTTCACGCCGGCGCTCTGTCGTGGGTCCGGCCGGACACTGCGCGGGTGCCCGCAAGCCGGTCAACGAGGGTGGAAAACGAAGCGGGCACCGCCTGGTTCGGCGTCGCCTTGATGAGGCTCTGGTAGAGGAGCCCAGTGGAGAGGATGCCCACGAGCGCCATGTTATCCGCGTTCGAGAATGGCGCGTCCTGGCCATGTCCCGAGCACTTAAGCCACAGTCGTTCGACGGCGCCCGGGTCGAACACGCCGGCTTCGACGACAGCGTCAGGGGCAATCACCTCGGCCACCCAATCGGACACCTTTGGGCCGACGAAAGAAAGGGCGTCGGGCGCCCGGAAGGGCTGCTTGGAGCGCCCGATGATTCCGTCCGGCACCAGACCCCGCGCGGACCGCTTCAGCACATGCTTCTCGTCGAGCCCACGCAGCTTGTAGCTGGCTGGCAGCGAGTCGGCCAGGGCCGTCACGTTCACGTCGAGAAAGGGGAAGCGTCCCTCGACCGAGTGCGCCATCAGCATCCGGTCTCCCTGCGAGGAGAGGAGATAACCGGATAGGAGCGTCCGGATCTCCAGGTACTGATCCTGCGCCAGGAAGCCCCAACTCCGGAATTCCCTCGGGACCGAGGCGAGCAAGCGCTCGGTGACGTCCACAGCCTGGGCCTGCCGGCGCGTCTCAGGCGCGAACAGCCGCTGGAGGGCCGCTGCCGACTTCCAGCGCAGGTCGTGGGCAAACCCCGGCTCGTCCCAGCGCTCAAGACCGCGGCCAAAGAACCCCTGGGCAATCGCCTGCTGCGCCACCGGCGAGCGCCGGAGGTACGGGTAGAGCCGTTCCAGCAGACGAGGCCTGAGCGAGGAACCTGGCTGACGACCCCAGAAGCGCCGAACCTGTCCTTCCCGGAACAGGTCATAGCCGGCGAACATCTCATCTCCGCCCTCGCCTGTGAGGACCACCTTGATGCCGGCTTCCCGCACGAGGCGCGACAGCAGGAAGAGCGGTGCCGGCGCCGTGCGCAGTAGGGGTCTCTCCGCGTGCGCAATCACGTCGGGGAAGACCTCGGTGATGTCCCCGCGACGCACCAGGACTTCACTATGGTCGCTCCCCACGAGGGCGGCCATCTCGCGCTGGAAGGGCGTCTCGTCGTACTCGGGATCCTCGAACCGGATCGAGAACGTCCGGAACTGGCCCTCCTTGGCCCTGCGCCCCAGCGCGGCGATCAACGAACTGTCGAGACCACCCGAGAGATAGCAGCCCACGGGGACGTCGGCGCGAAGCATGCGCAGGCGTACCGCCTCGGAGAGAGCAGCCCGCACGCCATCCGCGGCGTCGTCAAGTGACCTGGGCGGTTCGCCGTCTCCTTGCCCCGGGTAGCTCGGGGTCCAATACGAGCTGTCGCGCACACCGCTTCGGTCGACGATGCGAACATGACCTGGCTCGATCTCCTCGATGCCCGCGAAGACGCATTGCGGCGCCACCGTGGCCCAGAACGTGAACGTCTCCGCCAGGCCGACCGGATCAAAGGCCCTGGGGATCGAAGGGTTGCCGGCGAAAATCGCCTTTACCTCGCTGGCAAACCAGAGGCGGCCTGCATGGCGGCAGGCGTAGAGGGGTCGAACGCCATACCGATCGCGGGCCAGAGTCAATCGCTGATTGGGCGCATCCCACAGCGCGACGGCGAACTGTCCGTTGAACCGACGGAAGGCATCCTCGCCCCACTCCTCGAACGCGTGGACGACCACCTCGGTGTCGCTCCGCGTCCGGAACCGGTGCCCCCGGGACCGAAGGGCAGACCGCAGCTCGATGTAGTTGTAGATTTCTCCATTGAAGACCACCCACAGCGTCCCGCGCTCGTTCGACATGGGCTGCTGGCCGGTGGTGATATCGATGATCGAGAGGCGCGCGTGGCCCAGTCCAGCCACTGCGTCGCGGTACAGCCCGAACTCATCGGGGCCACGGTGCTGCAACGCGCCCACCATCGCCCGCAGGTCCTCGAGCGCAGGTGGCGCCACCGTGGCCGCGAGGGACACGCAGCCCGCGATTCCGCACATCGTCAGTGTGCCGGGCGATCGGTCACCAGCAACGGGGCCTGGTGCAGGTACCGGCCGGCGCGTCGTTTCGCCTCGATGTTGCGGTAGACGCGCTCGACCTGCTCCTCCGTCAGGCCGGTCGCCTCGCCCAGGTTACCCGGCGGCACGCCATGATTGAGGCCCCACAGGCACAGATCCAGCTGCTCGAACGGCAGCGCGAAGTAGAACTCCGCCTGGGTCTGCGGCAGCGAGAACGTGTCCGTGGTCGGCTCGCGCGCGCTGATGGCAGGAGGGACTTCCAGGTAGTCGGCCAAGGTGAAGACCTGCGTCTTGTACAGGTGCGCAATGGGCTTCAGGTCGGCGGCGCCGTCACCCTGCTTCACAAAGAACGCCTGGTCATACTCCAGCAAGTTGGGGGTACCGGCCACGGCATACTGATGGCAGTCGGCGTGGTAGTACTCGAGCATCGTGCGGACGCGTTGCTTGAAGTTCGACGCGGCGACCAGCTGCCGGTACGACGCGGAAGACATGCGGGCACGGCGCTGGGCCCCAGACGGATCGGCCACGGTGAGCAAGGTCAGGTTGAGTCGGTCGCCCTCAAGAAGGGACGGCATGGAGAGCTTGGACCTCCAGCACTCGCCATACTCGGGGAACACGGTCCGAATCGCGTCGACCTGCCGGTCGTAGCAGCCGACCGCATCGAGCACCGGGGTGATGTCCTCCACGACGTACTGGATGCCGAGGTGCTCGGCGAGGGAGCTGCCGAGCTCGAGCGCGTCTGCGGACGAGTCCCGGTCGGGCATGAGCAGCCCGAGCACGCGCTCGCTGCCCAGCGCCCGCGCGCACAGCGTGGCTACGACGGAACTGTCGATGCCGCCCGACAGCCCCACGACGGCACCCCGCCTGCGCAGGACGGTGAAGACCTGTTCCCGGATCGCGGTCTCGACCTGCTCGGCGACCTGCGGGGCATCGATTCGCAGCACGTCGCGTGAGACCATGTCGTTGCTGGCGTTCGGCATCAACGGAACCTGTTCTCGGAGCCACGGAGGGTCGGGATGAAGCCCCGCGACTATGAGCGGACTATACGCAATACCCGCGCCATGTTCATGTGCGTGTGCCAGTATCCGGCCGAGCCTGACCGAGCGCAGCCGGCGAGCACCTCGTTCCTCCCATGCTCGATGCCGTGAGCATGCACGGAGGCGGTCGCGATCCGACCATCCCAGACTCGCCGTTCCCGCACGACTGGATCTTCTTTCATGCTGAGCGGACGCCTCAGGCCCCGGCGGTCGCGAGTCCGTTCGCACGGCTCTCGTACAGCGTCCTTGCTGAGCGTGTCCGCCGCATCGGTGGTCGCCTTGCCGCCGCCGGCATCGGTGTCGGCGATCGAGTGCTCGTCGCCCTGCCCAGCACGCCGGCGTCGGTTGCGCTCTCCCTGGCGGTGACTTGTCTGGGTGGGGTGTCCGTCGAGGTCAATCGAGACTGGGACGCTGCGCTGCTGCGTGCGATCGTCAGGAAGAGCGCGGTTCGGGCAGCGGCCATCTGGGGTCCAGATGCTGAGAAATGGGTGACCGTGTTTGCCGGCGCGCCCCTGCAGATGATCTGTTTCGTCCGTGCAGGACCGGCACCGGATGGCGCCCCCCCGACCTTCGGGGGTCACACCGTCCTGATCCACCAAGATGGCCATCTCGACGACGGCGGTGCTGCCCTGGCCGCTTGCGTCGGAGAGATGCGGCCCGACCAGGATGCGCTCTGCCTGTACACGTCCGGGAGCACGGGGAAGCCGCACGGCGTGGTCCAGACGTTTCGCAACATCGATGCGAACTCGCGCTCAATCGTGCAGTACTTGCGACTCACGGCCGATGATCGCGCGCTGCTGACACTGCCCCTCTACTACTGCTACGGTCGCAGCGTGCTCCAGACGCACCTGCTGGTGGGGGGCTCGGTGTACCTGGACCAGCGGTTCGCGTTTCCCCGGGTCGTCCTCGAAGAGGCTGTGTCCGAAGGCTGCACTGGCTTCGCAGGCGTTCCGATGACGTTCGAGATCCTTCGGAGACAGGTGAACGTCGAATCCATGACGTTCCCGCGGCTGCGCTACGTAACGCAGGCAGGCGGGGCCATGTCGATCGAGACGGCACGCTGGGTGCGCCGGGCGTTCTATCCTGCGCAGCTCTTCGTCATGTACGGCCAGACTGAGGCGACAGCCCGCCTCTCATATCTTCCGCCTGAACTGGCCGAGGACAAAGAAGGATCCATCGGGATCCCGATACCCGGAGTCGAACTGACCGTCGTCGATGAGCGCGGGCGGGAGGTCCCGCCCGGCGTGACAGGCGAGCTTGTCGCCCGGGGAGACAACGTCACGCGCGGGTATCTTGACGATCCAGAGGGAACAGCTGCGATCCTTCGTGATGGCTGGCTGTGGACGGGAGACCTGGCATACCGGGACGCGGACGGCTTCTACTTCCTGGTGGGACGGTCGAAGGAGATCCTCAAGATCGGGGGCCACAGGGTGAGCCCGACCGTCATCGAGCAGGTCGTCGCCCGCCATCCCGACGTCGCAGAGGTGGCGGTCATCGGCGTCGGCCACGAACTGCAGGGTGAGGCGCCGGCGGCTTTCGTGGTGCCTCGGTCGGGCAGGAGTCCCAGCGAGGCAGATCTGCAGCACTACTGCCGGGGGCGGCTCCCCGCGTACGAGGTGCCTGTCCGGTTCATCCTGGTGGACGCGCTCCCGCGCAACGACTCGGGAAAACTGCTGCGGGCAGAACTCGCCGGTCGATACCCATCCACGGGATCGAGCGCCTGTCGCCCGACGCGCGCTGTCGGAGAGCGGGGGGCGCTGCAAGAGGAAACACGGGAGCTCGCGTCACGAGACGACATCCGTTCTCCCGACGAGGCAGCACGCGCACCTGGACCCCGACGCCGCGGCCACGAGGACTAGACTGTCCTCGCGATCGGTATCCCGCCAATGGTCTTGGGGCAGGTGGCGCGTGTGCCCGCGGCGTCCTGGCGCTTCAGTTGATGCCATGTCGGAGGGTTGTCGTGGCCGTTGGCCGCCGGACTGACCAGGTCCGAGCTCCCGGACTGCCCGTGTCCGAGATTACCGCGGGGGGCGGTGCCCCGTGGGCCGCGTGCTGACCCCGCTGCTGATCGTCGGGGCGGGCGGGTTCGGGCGGGAAGTGCTCGACATCGTCCGGGAGATCAACACGTCCTGCCCAACGTTCGAATTCCTGGGCTTTCTGGACGACGGCGAGGTCAAGGTGGACCTGCTGGATCGCCTGGGGGCTCGGTGGTTGGGCCGATCGGAGCGCTTGAAGGAGATCGGGGCCAGCTTCGTGATCGGCATCGGCACCCCTGGCCCGCGGCGCGCGATCGACGCAGCCGCCCGATCCTGGGGCCGCGCTCCTGCCACGCTGGTGCATCCGCAGGCGACCGTCGGAGCCGACACAGTGTTGGGTGAGGGCGCAGTGATCGCAGCGGGCGCTCGCCTGACCACGCACATCGCGGTGGGGCGCCACACCCACGTCAACCTGAACTGCACCATCGGCCACGACGCAATCCTGGCTGACTTCGTCACCCTGTATGGTGGCGTCCACCTCGGGGGCGGGGCCGTGATCGAGGAGGGCGCCATCCTTGGCACGGGCTGTGTGGTCCTACCCAATGTTCGGATCGGACGAGGGGCAATCGTCGGGGCCGGGGCAGTGGCCGTGCGGGACGTGGCACCCGGGACCACCGTCGTCGGCATCCCGGCGCGCCTGACTCTGCGGACGCCGGCCGTCGGCGACGTTGATTAGCTCTGACGGCCGAGGCAACGACGATCTCGCCGATGCCGTCACCGTCGCCCGCAGGGCCCTGCTGGAGGGCGGAGACGGGCAGCCTCTCCGGTGGCGCGGCGTCCGGACTGCCCGTCGGCTGCTCGACAGGCCGGGGCGGCAGATCCGTTTCCCCTCCCCCAAGGGGCACACGGCCCCGGGCAGTCCGCAGTGTCGGGCCGATCATCACCGCGAAACAGGGGGGTGTTACGTTCGGCCCGAAGACGACGGCGTTCGTCGGCGCCGACACCGAGGAAGCGCGCATGACGCCGCTTCTGGCGACGTGACGGATCGGACGCAGGGATGATGTGCTGTCAGACGCGCCCCGGGACTTGACGTCGCACTTCTTGACCTCGCACTTCTTTCCGAACCCGGCGCGCACCGCACCAGGCTCCTGCTCCCCGATACGAGCCATCGGAAGGGCCCACGACGCCGGGCGCCAGGGGTATGGGAGCCCCTATCCTGTCGGCATGCAGGCGAGGTCGCGGGTCGCGATCACGATCCTGGCGGTTGCCATCGTCGTCGGGGTGGTCGGCACGCGCATGCTGCCAGCTGGCCCGGCGAGGCAGAGCGTCCTTCCACCCACGCCGACTCCCGTGCCCTGCGGTGTGCTCCAGGCGCGCATCTCTGCCACGCCCACCGGGGGAACGCTGGACCTGACGGGCTGCTCCTACGACCTCGTTCTACCGGTGCTGGTCTCCCGACCGATCACGATCCGCGGCGGCTCGGTCAGCGCGCCGGCCGGCGGCCTCCTGATCACGAGCTCGCACGTATCGATCTCCCGGATGGCGCTGCGCGGGCCAGGCGCCACGAGCGACGAGCGGCACTACGGCATCGAGGTGCGCGGCCCCTCCGCGTCCTCGTACCTGACGGACATCACGCTCTCGGACAACACGCTCACGGCATGGGACGGCGAGGCGATCCACGCCGATCTGATCGAGGACTTCGCGTTCTCGGACAACGACATCTCCGACGTGTACTACGCCGGGATCGGCTGCTACTCGGTGCGGAGCGGCCGCATCTCCGGCAACAGCATCCGTGATGTCTCGGGCTCCGGCAACGCGTACGGGATCTACCTCAGCCGGCGCACCGGCGGTCTGCCGATCGCGCCACGCTCAAGCGACATCGTCGTCGAGGGCAACACCGTGGAGGACATCCCGCACTGGGAGGGGCTGGACACCCACGGGGGACAGCGGATCACCTTCAACGGCAACACGATCCGGCGCGTCCGCAACGCCATCATGGTCGGGGCGTCGGTGGACGTCTCCGGCGGGCCAGCCGTATACGCTCCGCTGGACGTGACCGTGACCAACAACACCATCGCGAGCGACGTCTCGGACGGCTCCATGGACGCCGCGATCTACTTCCAGGGCGCGGGCAATGAGACCGGCGGCGTGTCCACGGAGCTCGCGACAGGCGGCGTGATCGACGGCAACCGGATCAGCGGCTACGGGAACCAGTCCAACGGAGACTCGGCCGCGATCCTGGCCCGTGACACGAACGGCCTGAGGATCACGAACAACGTGATCGTCGATGCGAGCCCGTCGGCCATCAGCCCATACGTCAACAACTACGGCTTCGTGATCTCGGGGAACGTCATTCGTGCGCCATGGAGCGACGTGCTCCCCTACGCCTACGGCATCTACGTGCACGTCGACTACAACACGGGGACGATATCGGACAACACGTTCGATCCCGACGAGAAACACGCGACCTCGGTGCTGACCAGAACCGTGCAGGTCAATGCCGGCCCTCACAACGAGGTCGTCGTGCACTGATCGTTGCCCCAGCGCTCAGCGGCCGTCGGAGCAGGGCCTCGTACAGCCCTACCAGCGCACAGGACTCGTGCTCCCAGTTCCAGCGCTCGCGCGCCGCGGCCGTGCAGCGCGCCCGCATCGCGGTCGCCTCGGACTCGTCCAGTTCCAGGACGTGTCGCAGGGCGGCGGCGACGCTGTCGATGCGGGCGGGATCGCACAGAGCGCCCAGTGGTCCGTCCGGGTCGTTCGTCACGATCCTCCTCATCGCCGGGAAGTCGCTAGCTACCACCGGAACGCCGGCCGCGAGACACTCGAACAGCTTGTTCGGCGTGGAGAGGTAGTGATTGAGCGTCGATCGCTGGATCGGCATCGCCCCCACATTCGCCGACGCCACCCACGACAGGAGCTCGCCCGGCGGGACCGGATCCAGGACGTGGAGCCTCCCGCCCCAACGCGGATCGGCGCTCAGGGAGCGGTATTGTTCGTGCCGATCCCCGTACCCGAGGAGGACAAGGTGCGCGCGCTCGAGCCCTGGCCGCAGCACTGCATCCATCAGTTGCTCGATCCCCCGGCGATCACCGAAGCTCCCGTGGTACAGGACCACCGACGCTTCCGGCTCGATACCTGCGACGTCTCGGAGGACGGTCGGTCGAGGGGCGGAAGGCTCCCAGCGATTGGGACAGTTGTGGACGACGGCGATCCTCCGCGGCGCGTAGCGCCGCCGCAGGACCTGCGCAAGCCCGTCGTTCACGGTGACGACCGCCGACGCTCTGCCAACCAGACGGCGTTCGTAGATGCGCATGAGTCGCCGGAGGAACGCGGGGAGTCGGGCGGCTGTCCCCGCCTCCAGGAACAGCTCATGCGTGTCGTAGACGACGGGGACGTCGGCCTCGAGACCCGGCAGGACTGCGGCAAGGGCCGGGAGATCGTGCAGGTGCCAGATATCGACCCGCCCGCAGGCACTCCTCACCAGTCCCCCCCACGCCCAAACGTTCACCGCGTACTCCCCAAGCCACCGCACGCGACGAGCTGCCCGTGCAACTCGCCCGCCTGCGCCATCCGGGTATGAGTTCGCCGAGCGGGGAACGACCGCGGTCAGAGTGGGTCGGCGTACGACCACATCGACCCCGTCGGGCAGGCTCCCCGGTGCCCCGTCGTCACCCAGGCACACAAGACGCACGTGGTAGCCGGCCCGAGCCAGCGTGGCCGCCTCGCGACGGACGCGACTGTCGTAGGTGATGTCTCCGTAGACCGCCATGCCGACCGTGGGCACGCCGCCACGCTCCAGGATCTCAGGCACGGATCCACCTCGACGAATGCCTCGCCCCCGGGGATCGCGTGGGCGTGAGCACCGGCACGAGGGTTGGCTTCTCCTCGGAGGTGGGCGCGGCATCGGCCACGAGCAGGAGCATCAGCAGCGCCCACGTCATCCTGTCCGCCAGGATGTCGCCGCTGACCATCGCGTTCAGGAAGAAGAACAGGAACAGCAGGCGCACGATCGCCATCGGGCCTCGGGGCAGCCGTCGGGCCAGCCCAAGGAGCACCAACCCCGCCAGTGCGAGCAGCCCTACCAACCCGAGCTCGGCCGCAATCTGGAGCACGGCGTTGTGCGGATACGCGTCTCCGCGGGAGGCGCCGAGGAACCGCGGGCTCGTCGTCGCGAATGACGACACGCCCCAGCCAAGAATGGGACGCTCCTCAAACATCGCCAGAGCAGCGCCGAACAGCTCGACGCGCGTCTGGGACGACGTGTCCGCGGCTGACGTTTCCGGCGCCGACGTCACCGCTCCCTGGATGAACCCGCCGAAGGTGGCGAACCGCTGGACCGACTGAGCCGGTAGCGCACCGGAGCCGATGGTCACGAGGAGCACTGCGAGAACGGCACCTGCCACGGCCGTCACGAGCCTCCAGTCCGGCCGCTGCGGACGGTTCACGTA
Organism: Chloroflexota bacterium; assembly: GCA_021789355.1. The sequence continues at coordinate 9,701 of JAJYJR010000045.1, forward strand.
GTCGAGCAGGCCCAGGCCGCCCAGCGCCAGGACCACCAGCAGGGGGCCCCTTGAGCCGGATGCGATCGCGACGACGAACGCCGCCGGGGTGAGGACGATCATCGCCGCGCGAGCCCCAGGGATGCGCGCCTGGAGGATGAACGTGAGGCCGAGGAGCGGGACCAGCAACGCCGCGCGGCCAACCGCGATCGTGTTCGCGCCCAGAACCACGAGCGGCGCGCCGCCCGTCGGCTGGCCCTCTAGCAACTGGGCCAGGCCCAGGGCGACGACGACGACGCCGGCCAGGAAGACCGTCCAGAGGAACTCACGGATGTGCCGCGGCTCTCTGGCGCAGCGCAGGGCCGCAGGCGTGATGGGCCCGATGACGAGCCCCCAGAACCCCACGGCTGTGCCGAGGGCGAGTTGCTGATCAGGCGCGTAGAGCACGGTAGCAAGCACGAGCAGGCCGAACGCACCCCACAGGATCAGCCCGCTGTTCGACCACGACCGAGGCCGATGGTCGCGCAGAACCGGGATCACCTGGAGCACATTGAGGCCGGCGAGAATGGCTGTGATGTCGACCGGGATGTACGGCTGGATCGCCGCCTTGTAGAACGGCACCAGGACCAGGGCGGCGAGTACGGCGCCCGGCATGCGCACGGCTGCGAACGTCGCGACAAGCGCCAGCACGAGCAGGAGCCCGGCCTCCGGTCCGGCCAGCGTCACGACGGCGGCGGTGGTCGCCCCGAGCAGGAGTGCCCGCAGGAGCGTGGCGGCGCCCTGCGCCGCCACGCGAGCGACCGCGCCGCGGCTCCAGGTCGGATCGAGGGCCACCCTCATGCCACCGTCGCCTCGACAACCGATTGGATCGTCGTCAGTGCTACCGATACCGGCGCCGGCACATTGGGCGGGCCGCCGACGGAATCGGCTGCGCACTCGGGTCCAGCGTAGTCATACTGTCCCGGGGAGCAAGGCCCAAATCGCACGGTCCAACGCCCATGCGATCGCGCTTCCGGGCCCGCCCCCGGCAGGACACCGGTCATGGCGACGACGAAGATCCTGCGTCGACTCGGCAGCGTCATCCCCCGCGGAGACTTCGGTCGCGGCGTGCTTACCCTGGTCGCCGGCACAGGCATGGCGCAGGTGATCGTGGTCGCCAGCTCGCCCATCCTGACCCGCCTGTACGACCCAGCGGACTACGGCGTGTACTCCGTCGCCACCTCGATTCTGACCGTGATCGTCACGGTCACCTGCCTGCGCTACGAGTTCGCGGTGCCGCTGCCCGAGACCGATGTGGCGGCAGCCAACGTGCTGGCGCTCTCGCTGGCGGTTGCGGTGGCGCTGAGCCTGCTGACAGCTTCCGCCCTGATACTGGTGGGCCACGACCTGCTCGCCTTGTTCGGCGCCTCTGTCCTGACGCCGTACATCCCGCTCATGGCCCTCGGTCAACTCGGTGCCGGCGTCGTCTCCGCCCTCACGAACTGGGCGGTCCGGACGAAGACCTTCTACGAGATTGCCGCAACCCGCATGACTCAGAGCATCGCCCTCGTGGGAGCCCAGGTCGGGCTCGGGGTCGCAGGATTCGGCGCACCGGGCCTCTTCGTCGGGGATGTCGCAGGGCGGGTTGCGGGTTCCAGCCGGCTGGCCCGTGCCGCCTGGAGATCGCACGCGCCGGCTCTCAGGGGCGTGTCGTGGTCGGGCATGGTCGGCGCCGCGCAGCGGTACCGTCGCTTTCCCCTTCTCTCGAGTTGGTCCGCCCTCCTGGCCGCGCTCGGGCTCCAGGTGCCGCTGCTGGCCCTCGTTGCGCTGTACGGGACCGCGGTGGGAGGAGAGTACGCTCTCGCCTCCCGCGTCTGCGCCGTTCCCCTCACCCTCGTGGCAGGATCGGTGGGGCAGGTGTTCATCGCCGACGCGGCCCGCCTCGCGCGCACGGAACCGGCGGCCATCCAGCGCCTCTTCGGTCGGACCACTGGCTGGCTCGCACGCTCATCCGCGGGCCCTGCGATCATCCTCGGTCTTGCCGCCCCAGTGATCGCCGAGCCAGTGTTCGGGCGGGGGTGGGGGGAGGCTGGCCTGTTCGTGGCCATCCTCGCCGCTTCCTATTTCCTGGAGTTCGTGATGACCGCGACCGGCGACGTACTCTACGTGATCGAGCGGCAGGATCTGCAGCTGGCCCGGGAAGTCGTCCGCTGCGGCCTGGTCGCCGGCGCGGTCCCGCTGGCGGCGATGCTGGGCTTCTCGCCGGTCTGGTCGATCGTCCTGCTCAGCACGGCGCGCTGCGTTACGTATGTCCTGTACGGCGGCGTGTCCTGGTATGCGATCCGCGGCCGCGCCCGCGAGGCCCTGGCGCTGGCCACGCCGGACCCCGACCCGATCAGCGGCCCCCCGTCGACGGTCGCGTGAACGCCGTGCAGGGCCCGCCGACCGACCTGCACACCCCACCCGTACCCACCTCTGGAGGCGGGCCAGCGGCCGCGCCCCAGGACGTGCATGTCCCGGCGGACCCACCGGTGCTCCTCGTCCGCACCGCCAGCACGTACGCCGAGGAGCGCCGCTACGTCTTCGACGTGGTGCTGTCGGAATGGCTCGGTCTCGCCTACGAGCTCGAGTTCGACGATCGGCGGTCCGTGTCGATCCGAGTCGCAGGGGATCCCGCGAACCGCGAGCTCACCCTGCCGGACGGGCTCTTCGCGACGGACACCGGCGCCTGGCTGACGCAGTCGTCGATGCCCACCCTGCCGTTGGCAGGCGTCGCGCTCGATACGGTCCGTGATGCGGATGGCACCGCCCGGCGGCATGGCCCGAGAGGTCACGTGCCGGTCCTGTTCGGGAAGCCCGGCTCGTCGGGGAGCCCGATGGTGCGAACCGGGGACGGGTTCGACCTCTCCGTGGACGTGTTCGGCGGGGTCTTCTTCCTGCTCACGCGGTACGAGGAGGTGGCGAACCCTGTGCATGACCGGCACGGGAGGTTCCCCGCCGGTGCCTCCCTCTGCGACCGCGCCGGATTCCTCGAGCGTCCCCTCGCGGACGAGTACGTCGACCTGCTCTGGACTGCGATCCACACGCTCTGGCCGGCGCTGGCGCGGCGGCCGGCCGCCTTCCGCCTCCGGCTGACGCATGACATCGACCGACCCTGGACCGCGGTGGGCCAGACGTTCGGGAGCGCCGCGCGATTCGTGGTCGGCGACGTCTTCCACAGGCGCGACGCGACCCTTGCCGCCCGGCGCGTGCTTGCGATCGTCGACGCACCTCATGACCGTGTCGACCGCGACCCGCTCGACACGTTCGACTTCCTCATGGGCGTGAGTGAGCACCACGGCCTGACCAGCACGTTCTACGTGATGGCGGGCAACGTCCCCGGCGAGTATGAGTTCCGCTACCGCCTGGTCGGGCCGCAGTTTCTGAACCTGCTGCGGCGCATCCACGATCGCGGTCACGAGGTGGGCCTCCACGGCAGCTACGTGAGCGTCACGTCCGGCGAGCGGATGCGGATGGAGCTCGACGCGCTTCGCGCGGCGTGCCGCGCCGCAGGTTTCGAGCAGCCGGTGTGGGGCGTGCGGCAACACTTCCTGCGATTCGCCAGCCCGCTAACGTGGCGGAGCCAGGCCGATGCCGGATTCCTTCATGACTCGACGCTGGGGTTCGCAGAGCGCGTCGGGTTCCGCGCTGGGACGTGCCGCGAGTACCCGGCCTTCGATCTGATCGAACGAAGGCGCCTGGATGTCCGCGAGCGACCGCTTCTCGTGATGGATACGACGCTGTTCGAGTACATGCGCCTGGGTATCGATGAGGCCGCGTCCCGGACCCTGGAGATCGTGGACAGGTGCCGCCGCCACGGTGGCGATGCCGTGCTGCTGTACCACAACAGCACGTTGCCGGAAGCACGCATGCAGCGCCACTACCGCGAACTCATTGGCTCGATCTGCGGGTCGTGAGGCGCGCGGGCAGAAGCGCGCCCGGCCCCTTCAGGCACGGGATCCAGGCCCGAGTCGCGCGCGGGTGAACGGCCCGCTGACGACGGCCCCCAGGACGAGGCCGGCGACCAGCCCGGTCAGGTTGTCCACGATATCCGCCGACTCGCAGGCGCGATGGAGGACGGGCACGAGCAGCTGCGTCCCCTCGATCAGGAATGGGAATGCGACCGCAGCGACGATCAGGATCGCCTTGGACCGGGACCGAGGGAGGGCCGCGAGACAGACTCCAAGCGGAACGAACATCAGGACGTTCCCGCTGACGTCGCCCTCCCTGAGCAGGTCCCGCAGCGAGGCGAGGCCAACACGGGTGAAGTCGCAGATCCCGGGATGCTGCGACCCTGGTGCCGCCTCCGTGTAGGGGGTCAACGTCGCCGACGCGATGATCCCTGCGAACAACACCAGCCCGAAGGCCACCGGTCGCGACACTCCGAGGGCCCGCGCGGCGCGCCCGCTCGACACCGCGCCGACAGCGAAGGAGGCCGCCACGCCGGGAAGGAATCCCGGTAGCGAGTTCATGCCACCGGGTCCCGCAGCACGGCTGCCATCCTCCGGGTGCGACCTAGCCTCCGTAGCCCCCAGTGTAGAGACTCTTGATTGCCGGGTAGCACGGTGCCGGCCCGCGTCGGGGTGAGGCGGCCAGGATCACAGGGGCGTTCCCAGGGCAGGCGGCAGTCGGCGACGAGACCGCGGCGTGCGAGGCGGGGGTGGAGCCCGCTCCAGGCGGCCACCTCGACGCGGCCGTAGCGGGCGTCGGTGGTGCCGAGCGCCGCGTCGGGGGCCGGCCAGCTCGCCGGCTCGGCGCAGGCGAAGCGCTCCCCGTGGCGGCGGGGTCGCCCCCGCGTGCCAGCGGGACGCGCCGCCGGGTCGAGGAAGAAGACCCGGTCGGAGCGGATCCGCACGAGGATCTGGGCGCGCGTGGCGGCGAGGTCGCCCGAGAGCGCGATCGGGTCGTAGCCGGCGTCGAAGACGAAGAGCGGCACCGCGCCGCCGGCCCCGAGCCTCCCGACCAGCGCCGCCACCTGGCCGGCGGCGGCCTGCCCGGTGTCTTCGGCAGGGTGGATGCGCCGCACATCGAGGGGTGCGGTCCAGGAATCGGCGTCCCAGTTGAGCCCGGCGATCGGGCTGTAGTTCCAGCCGGCCACGATCGGCTGGCCGTTCGAGTGGCGCGAGGGGTGATGGTAGTAGCCCCGCTCGGGGCTGCACTCGGCATCGCAGCGGGGCCAGCTCGAGGCGTCGACCGCGAAGACGCCCGGCCAGTCCGCCAGGCGCGTGGCGGCGAGGAGGTCGCGCAGCGCTTCCGCGTCGATGCGGCCCCGCCGGAGCGCCCCGTACTGGCTCCCCCAGCCGCGCCGGAACGGCGGCTCCAGGCTCAGATGGGGCGGCGTGTTCGGTGACGCGGAGCGCTCCTCCGGTTTCCATGCGTCCTCCCGGGGCGTGGGCGAGCGGACCGTATGTAGACCGTCCGACACGCGGCAGCGGGATCACCGCCACCCGAAGGAGACCTGATGACCAGGCGCCACGATCCGGGGGTGGCCCTCGCCGAGCTCGAGGACCGCTACGCCGCGCTCGCCCGATCCATCGGAGAGATCGGGTTCATCATGCAGGGCAGCCTCACCCGGCGGCTCAGCACCGCCGAGGCGACCCGCTACACCGAATGGATCGCCAACGACCGTCTGTTGCGCCGCACGGTGGAGCAGATGCGCGAGGTCGCCGAGCTGGCCCGAGAGATCATCCTCGCGGCCGAGCAGGCCGAGAGCTCAGCCCCGTGAGCGATGGGACCACGGCGGGCGCTCGTCATCACATTGCATGCTCAGGGACTGTCAGTGGCTGACGAGCGGCCCCGGCGTTCAGGGCACCAGGGCCACTCGTCCGGCCCCGTGGGACCGCAACTTGGGCATGAGGCCACGTCGCCCCGCACTTGGGCAGCAGGGCGCGGGCCGAAGCGGACTGGAACCTGGTGCGCCTGATACGCGGCTGCAGTGAAAACCGCCCGCCGCAGTGGCGGGTCGCGGGCTGCGCAGCCGAGGGGAGCATGCGCGCGACACCCTTGTGACCCCTGTTCCCCTCTGGGCCGGAGGGGTTCGGACCTGAGGCCGGTTCTCGACTGACCAGGAGCGTCGCAGCTCGCCTCGCGGCTACGACACGCGCTCAACCAGGGAATCCCCTTGATAGCGACCCCGCAGGGCGAACTGCAAGCCATGTGATACCAGTACGAACGTACCAGGTCAAGGGGTACGTACGGGTGGGGCGATGTTCCGCATGACGGAACGCGATGAAACCCGTTGCCCAGACGCACCAGGTGGGAACGGCGTCGGACAGCGCCCGGCGCGGCCGACGGCAGTGGGCGACAGCGGCGCAGGATGCCGGACGGCCGAGTCTGTGCGCGGCGACGGGGCGACCCGGGCACAGGGCCGCCCCCATCGCCGGAGGTCAGGCAGGCGTCGCCCTGATCGCCGCCCAGCCGGTGAGAGTCGAGACGGGAGGTGGAGCGAGCAGCGCGTCCAGGTCGATCGTGTCGAGCGTGACGTCGTCGGAGGGCCGGCCCAGCAGGTAACCCTGGGCGGACGTCACATCCAGGCCGCGCAACACGCTCAGCTGCGCCGGCGTCTCGACCCCTTCGGCCACCACCACGGAGCCCCAGCGCTTCGCCAGGTCGATCAGCGATCGGAGCACGGCCAGCGACGACTCGCGTGCCACCCCTCCCTGCACGAGCGACAGGTCGACCTTGACGATGTCGAAGTGGATCTGGCTCAGGAGCCGCAGCCCGGCGTTCCCGGACCCTACGTCGTCGGCGGCGATCCGCATGCCGGCGCGCCGGCACGCCTGGAGGTTCGACCGCAGCAGCTCTATGTCGTCGACCGTCTCGCGCTCGGTGAGCTCGATGACGACCCGGCTCGGCGCCAGTCCCAGCCGTTCGAGGGTGCGAGAGAGCGCGTGGGCGCTGAACTCCGGCGCCTCGAGACTGCGCGGGGACAGGTTGAGACTGACCGACCGTTCCGATGGGATGGATGCGGCCGCGGCGGCGATGACCTCCAGGCAGGCCTGGTCGAGTTCTACGGTGCGCCCGGACTTCTCGGCGGCCACGAACAGGCTGCCCGGATCGTCGAAGCCCGATCCGGCCGCGGGCCGCACCAGCCCCTCGAACCCGGTGACGCGCCCGGTCGCCAGCTCGACGACGGGCTGGAACACGGGACGCAGCGCGCGGTTGGCCGCGACGAGCGCCACCGCCTGCGACAGCTCGGCGATGGCGTCCTCTCCGTCCAGGGTGTGCTTCGCGGGGTCGAACGCGGCGACGGAGGTCCGGCCGTGGCGCTTGCACCAGAGCAGGGCGGCGTCGGCCTGCGCGTACAGCTCGGCTCGGCTCTCCGCAGGCACCGGGACGGCGGATACACCGGCGGAGAACGACACGGGGCGCGCGAAAGCGGCTCCCGCGCGCGCGAAGCCAGTGTGCGTGGCGACGGCCACCGGCTCGAGGGCCATGCCGAGCATCCGGTGCGCGACCATCAGGCCGCCGTTCATGTCCGTGTGCGACATGACGACCGCGAACTCGTCGCCGCCGATGCGGAACGCGCGGTCGGTGGCCCGGATGTGCCGGTTCAGGAACGCGCCCACCGACGCGAGCACCGCGTCGCCCGCGGCATGGCCGGCCGTGTCGTTGACGTGCTTGAAGTCGTCGAGGTCGATCAGCAGGAGCGCGACCGGCACGCCGTACCGCCGCGTGACCTGCAGCTGCCGGTCCAGCTCCTCGTAGAAGGACCGGTGGTTCCCGAGGCCGGTCAGGCTGTCGTGGAGCGCGTCGTGGCGGGCGACCTCCAGGCGCTGCGACAGCTCCCGGTGGGATCGGTCGAGCTCGACTGCCGGCTGCAGCACCTGGTGTGCCATCCAGGCGGCCAGAGCGACGAGCACCGCGACCAGCAGGCCGAACAGCGCGAGCAGCAGGATGGGCGGGGTCGCCGGGACGGCCGGGACTGCCACGACCACCGCCCAGTCGCCGAAGCCAGGGACCGACGAGTCGAGCGGCGAGTAGTCCACGCTCCAGCCGTCGCTGAGCAGC
>JAJYJR010000715.1 GCA_021789355.1 Chloroflexota bacterium
CGGCGTCGTCGCCAACGTCGTCGTCCCGGCGCCAGGCTACGTCGCCTTCGCCGCCCACTATGGCTTCCGGCCCGACTTCTGCGAGGCCGCCGATCCCGAGTCCAAGGCTTATGCAACTGACTGCACCTCATGGGCCGTGTCGGGTGGCGAATCCTCACGCGCGGCGGCTCGCTTGCGGCTCCGGTACGCCTTCTGAGCGCACGACATGCTGCACCACTTCTTGCCGCCCCGGAGGGCGGGCTGGGCCGGGATCGGGCTACCGCACCAGCCGCAGGGGCGGTGCAAGTCGGCCGGGACCGGGAAGAGGCGCACGCCGTTGTCCCGGGCAAGCTCGGAGGGGATGCGGCCCTTGCGCGCCCAGACCTTGACGGTGTCCGGATCGGCACCGAGGAGCTCGCTGATCTCCGGCAGGGTCAGCAGGCCGCGGGCGCGCAGGCGGGTGTACCGGTCGGCCAGGCGGTGTTTTCGCCGCAGGTGAACGACGATCGCGGCGTTGAACCGGGTCGCGACGCCCGGCTGGAGGCCCGTCGTGTTGAGGATCTCGGCCGCCTGCGCATCGGTGTGATCGTCGAGCAGGCGGTCGAGGCTGGCGATCACGGCCGGATCGGTTCGCCGCAGGTCGGGCGCGGAGAGCGGCAGCGGCAGCCTGAGCGTCCGGAGCGCGCCGCCCCGGAAGCGGACGTGGGCGACAATCTCGTCGGCGCGGATCAGGGTCACGTCCTCGATGAGCAGGCGGACCATTCGCTTGCGTTCCCGCTGGGGAGTCGCCGGATCCGCCCACAGGCGCGGGAAGTCGGTCGCGAGCTCCAGGATCCGGGCCCGCTCGGCGGGGTCGACGAGCGAGTGGTCGGTGTCGCGGGCTCGCTCGTACGCGTCCTGCGCGTCGGCGAGCGCGCGGAGCTTCGCGTTCCAGTCGGCTTCGAGCGAGTCCGCCACGAGGCGGTTGTCCGGATCGACCCGCAGGTACCGGCGCTGGGCGAGCTCGGCCTCAAAGCGAGCCCGCTCGACCTGTGCCCGGCGCAGGCCATCCGCCTCGGCCACCCGGGCCGCGAGCTCGGCCTCGATGCCGAGGGCGGCTTCGATCGCGAGCGGGCTGACGGTCTCGACGAGCAGGTCGCCGATCGCACGGTCGATCCCACCGCCGACGTGAGCGCAGAGAGGCCGGGCGTGCTGGATCGACTCGCGCTGGCAGACGTACTCGGGGACCGGCGCCCCGCGGACGACCGAATAGCGGACGCCCATCCGCCCGCCGCAGCGGCCGCAGACGACGAGACCCTGGAGGAGCGCCGGACCCTCCCGGGGCGGGCCCGCCCGCCGCTCGGCGCCGTTGGCCTGGGCGTTCTCGGCGAGCCGGCGCAGGTTCGCCTCGTACTCGTCCCAACTGACGTACGCCGGATAGCGGTCGAGCAGGAGGGTGTGCCACTCCTCGCGTGGCAGGGGGATCCGCGACTCGCCGCCGGTGAGCGTCCGCTTCGCGCGCGTCCGCCCGTACACGAAGGCGCCCGTGTACCGCGGGTTCTTGAGCAGGCGCAGGGCGCGGTGGTGGACGAGTGGGCCCCAGGCGACCTCGCCGGCGTGGGGTCCGGTCGTGAGCCGGCGCGGGAAGAGCAGGCCCTCTTCGCGGAACGCGCGCACGGTGGCGGTCGCCGACCCCGTGCGGCGGAACGTCAGAAAGAACGTCCGCACGGCGGCCACGACCGCGGCGTCGGGATCGAGCACGACCCGGCCGGCCGGATCGGTCACGAGGCCGACCGGCTGGCGCATCTCGAGCTCGCCGCGGCTTGCCTTGGCCCGCTGGCCACCGATGAGACGCGCCCGCAGGACGTGCAGCTCGGCCTCGCTCATCGTCCCCTTGAGGCCGAGCAGCAGGCGGTCGTTGAAGTGCCCGGGATCGTACAGGCCGTCCTCGTCGCAGATGAGCGTGTCGGTCAGGGCGCAGATCTCCAGCAGGCGGTGCCAGTCGGTCGAGCTGCGGGCCAAGCGGCTGACCTCCAGGCCGAGCACCACCCCGACCTCGCCGAGACCGACCGCGGCGACGAGGCGCGCGAAGCCTTCGCGATCGCTGTCGGCGCCCGAGCGCCCGAGATCGGAATCGATGACGACGATCCGCTCGGCCGGCCAGCCAAGCGCGATCGCCCGCTCGCGCAGGGCGTACTGGCGCTTGGTGCTCTCGGTGTTCTCGAGGACCTGCCGGAGCGTGCTCTGGCGGACGTACACGTACGCCGATCGGGCGAGGTGCGCGGCCCGGATCTTGGCGTGCTGCTCGGCGTTCACCGTGCCACCTCCAGATGCGTCCGGCCCGCGAGGGCCATCGCGGCGAGGATGCCGACGAGCTCGCGCCCGAGTTCGCCGCCGGCAGATGCGGGGCTGACGGGGCGGACCGGCCGCTCGCGGACGGCTGCTCGATCCGGCGGGCAGGCCATCATCCAGGCGGCCATGCCGGCGCTGCGCAGGACGGCGAGGCCGCGGGGCGTGCCGGTCACGGGCATCCCGGTCGCGCCCGCCCGCAGCGCCTCGTACATCCGGGCGAGCGTCGCGGGCGAGGCGGTGACGCTCAATCCTGCTTGCGGAGCCCTTTTTTTCGGCGCGCCAGCGCCCGCTCGACGCTGCGCCGGTGGACGACGAGACCGAACCGTTCCTCCGCGATCCGGGCCAGGTCGGCCGAGCTTAGGGACGGGTCCGTGGCGAGGCTCGCCGCCAGGGCGTCGACCACCGGTTCGGACAGCTTGTGGGCCCGCCGCGGTCCGGGTCGCTCCGGGACCAGCCCCGGCAGGCCGGCGTGCTCGAAGCTCGCCGCAGCCGCATAGAAGGCCGGCCGCGAGACGCCGAAGGCGGCCGCCGTGGCGGTCACCGACTGGCCCTCCTCGCGGACCCGGCGCAGCATCTCGTACCGGACCTGGACGAGGTCGCGCGGATCGAAGAAGGGGTCGCCCGACGCGAACGCCGGATCCCGCACCGTGTCGGGATGGGGATGGGCGGCGTGCTGGGCCCGCAGCGATGCGAGTTTGCGATCGGCCACGATCCTCCTCCTCGGCGTCGACACAGTATGTTTCCCTCATTATGCCGCATTCAGGAGGATCGTCAAGGCGCCTATCGGTCCCGATCTGCGCATGATCACGCTCGATAGTGCCTATCGCGTCTTTCGTCATCGGTCGGATCCTCTCGGTCTGCTCGGCATAATCGGCGTGACATCTGCGGCAGAATCTCCATGACACCTCCGGTCGAGTTCGTCGACGATCCGGACGAGGGCGCGCAGGTCGTCGACCCGGAAGCAGGTTCGCCCGGCAGCCAGGACGAGGAAGGGGTCCGGGCCCTCGACATCGGTCCAGCCCGCCGGCAGCGAGCGCACCCGCACCTCGCCCGGCAGGCGGAAGAAGACCCGGTGCTCACCCCACGTGTGGGCGTACCCGACGAGCTCGAACTCCTGGCCGAGCAACGGGTGGAACGGGTGGGTCACATGGAATCGCTGCGGAACCGGCCCACCACCTGCAGTTGACGGCGTACGCCAAGCGGTTCGTCGAGCTCCTGGCGCCCTACGTCGGGCAGGTCAT
>JAJYJR010000716.1 GCA_021789355.1 Chloroflexota bacterium
TCGTGATCTCGAACTGCGTGATCAACCTGGCGGCCGACAAGCCGGCCGTCTTCCGCGAGATCGCGCGGGTCCTGCGTCCGGGCGGGCGCGTGGGCGTGAGCGATGTCGTGGCCGCCGACGAGCTGACCCCGGCGGAACGCGCCGAGCGAGGCGGATACGCGGAATGTGTGTCCGGCGCACTCTCGTTCGCCGAGTACGCGGCCGGCCTGCGGGCAGCCGGACTGGATGCGATCGAGATCGTGCCGACTCACGAGGTCGGCGACCGCATGTACGGCGCGATCATCCGGGCGCGGAGACCGGCTCAGTAGCTGCCGATCCTCCAGGCGGGAACAACCGGGCGCCAGGGAACCGGGCCCCGCGGAACCGGGCGCGTCTTCCCGTGTGCGGTGGTTCGGGCGGAGGCCCAGCGGTCCGATCTCATCCTGGCACCCTGCTCAAGCCGACATACTTTGTATGGCGCTTGCGCCGGTGCGCCTTCGCCATCGAAGGCGGGCCGGCCGGCGCGCTCTCCCCCGGCCGGCGCGCTCTCCCCCCGCCGGCGCGCTCTCCCCCGGCCGGCGCGCTCTCCCCCCGCCAGCGCGCTCCCCCCGATCCCGGATACGATCGACCCCATGACCTCCGGCTCGGTCCCGCTCATCATCGACTGCGACACCGGCATCGACGACAGCCTGGCCCTGCTCTACGCCTGCGCCTCGCCGGAAGCGGAGATTCTGGCCATCACGTGCACGGCGGGGAACGTGGACGCCCGGCAGGTGGCGGAGAACACGCGGGCCGTGCTCGAGCTGGCGGGCCGGACGGACGTAGAGGTGGCACTCGGCCGCGAGGTGCCACTCGCGCGCGACCTGGTCACCACGCCGGAGACGCACGGTCCGCACGGCATCGGCTGGGCGGAGCTCCCGCCGCCGACCATGCCGCTCTCCCCGCGGCACTCGGCCGACCTGATCGTGCAGGAGGCGCGCCGCCGGCCAGGCGAGATCACGCTGGCCACGCTCGCGCCGCTCACGAACGTCGCGCTGGCGGTGCTGCGCGAGCCCGAGCTGCCGCGCCTGCTGGGCCGTCTCGTGATCATGGGCGGCGCCTACCGCGTGCCCGGCAACACGACGCCGGTGAGCGAGTGGAACGTCCACGTCGACCCCGAGGCGGCGCAGATCGTGTTCCGGGCCTGGGCGTCGGCGATCGGCCGCGACGCGTCCGTCCCCCGCGCCCTGGCGTTGGGCCTCGACGTGACCGAGCGGGCGAAGCTGCTCCCCGGGCACCTCGCCGCGCTGGGCCGGCGCGCCGGGACGGACGGGGCCGCGCTGGAGGCGCGCGTTCGCTCCGCCGGGGGCCCTGCTCCGGCCAACCCCGTCCTCCGCTACCTGGCGGATTCGCTGCGCTTCTACATGGAGTTCCACGCGAAGGCGGACGGCTTCTACGGGGCCCACATCCACGATCCGCTGGTGGTGGCTGTCGCGCTCGACGAGACGCTCGCCCGGGCCACGCGGGTGGCCGTGGACGTCGAGGTGGCCGGCGCGATCACGGCCGGGCAGACGGTGGCCGACTGGCGCCGGCTGTGGGGGCGGATCGCCAACGCGGACGTGGCCGTCGAGGCGGATGCGGATACGTTCCTGGACCGGCTGGTTGACCGGCTCGGGGGTCTGGCGGCGATGGGTGCCGGCGTGGCAAGCTGTGCGCCGTCGGGCTGACCCGCGGCCCCACGATCACGGGAGGAGAGGTTGATGAACTGGATCTCGCGGCAGTTCAGCACCCGGGTCATCGTTCTGATCCCCGTGGCGATCGCCATCAACATCGTTCTCGGCGCGACCGTCCAGCAGGCCCTGAAGCTGCCGATCTACCTGGATTCGATCGGCACGATCCTGGTCGGGGTCCTGGCCGGGCCGCTGGCAGGACTCGTGACGGGCGCGCTCGCCAACCTGATCTGGGGTTACCTGCTGCCCGCGCCGATCGGCACGACCACGATCGGTCCATTTGCCATCACCGCGGCTGTGATCGGTGTCCTTGCCGGCTTCTGGGGGCAGCTTGGGCTCTTCAGGTCGCGCAAGGGCGATCCCGGACGGGCCGCCATCGGCGCCGTCATCGCGGTGATCATCGTGGGGGGCGTGGCGCTGTACACCTACGGCCGCGCATACGCCAGCACCACCGCGTTCAACAACAACGTTTTCGGAAGCTCGGCCATCACGTTGGACCAGTCGCGGATCTTCTTCTTCTTCGTCATGGTTGTCTTCGTCGCCCTTATCGGCTGGGCCCTCTTCCTGCGACGCGACGCGGGAGCCGTGTACGCGATCGGCGCCGGGCTTATCACCGGGATCGTGGCGGCCATCGTGTCGGCCCCGATCGCTGCGATCGTCTTCGGCGGCGTGACCGGGAGCGGCGTCGACGCCCTCGTGGCCGCGTTCCGGGCCGGGGGAGACAGCCTGTACGCGTCCACCCTGAAGCAGGGCCTGCTCTCCGACCCTCTCGACAAGATGATCACCAGCTTCGTCGTGTTCTTCATCATCACGAGCCTTTCTACGCGGTTCGTGGCCCGGTTCCCGAACGGGGAGAGGGCCGTCGCGACAGAGGCGAAGTGATCTGCTCGTGACGGGGGACGAAAGCCTCGGGACACCCGGCGCGACCGCGCGGCTTCCCGCATTCGTCCTTCGCATCACGAGCGGCCGGTACCGCTCGTTGAACCCGACCACCAAGCTCGTCATCGGCATGGCCGAGGTGGTGGCCGCGTTCGCCGTCGGTCACTGGACGGGGCCCGTACTCGTCCTCCTCATCCTCGTGGCAGTGGCGCGAGTGGCCCGTGTCGCGCGGCAGTTGGCCATCGTCGCGTCGCTGACGCTTCCCGTGGTGGGCTCGATCCTGCTGATCAACACCTTCCTGCTTCCGGGAGCGCACGATCCGATCGTCCGGTTCGGGCCGCTGGCTCCCACCTGGAGCGGCCTGGCCTTCGGCGTCGAGGTGACGCTGCGCCTGCTGGCCATCTCGCTCGCCCTGGCGCTGGTGTACCTGACGACTCCAACCGACGATCTCCTCTCCGACCTCGAGCGACGGGGGGTGGGCCGACGGCTGGTCTTCATCGTGGGCGCGGCCGTGAACACGGTCCCGCGCACGATCGAGCGGGCGGCGGAAATCATCGACGCCCAGCGAGCGCGGGCGCTCGATACGGAAGGACGCTTCTGGCGGCGGGCCAGGGGCGTGGTCCCGCTCGCTGCCCCGGTCATCTTCGGGGCACTCACCGAGGTCGAGGAACAGACCATGGCGCTCGAGGCCCGCGCATTCTCGGCGCCGGCCCGGCGGACCGTGCTCAGGACGCTCCCCGACAGTGCGGCGCAGCGCCTGCTCCGCTGGGTGCTGTTCCTGGGCGCCATCGCCGCGATCGCCGCCGAGATCGCCGGCGTGCTGCATCTGCCGTGACGCTCGCCCTGGCCCGCGCGACCTACCGGTACGCGGGGACGGCGCGCGAGGTGCTGGCCGGCGTCACCCTCGAAGTGACCCCGGGGCGCGTGGTCGGCCTGGTCGGCCCGAACGAGGCCGGCAAGAGCACGCTCTGCCTGGTAGCG
>JAJYJR010000046.1 GCA_021789355.1 Chloroflexota bacterium
CCCTCGGTATCAGCGTAGCCCCCGGTGTCAAGCCCCCCCTCCGGTGCTGGTCCGGGGCTGGGCGTGGCGATGGCCGTGGGAGGCGCTGTGGGGGTCGCTGAGGGGGGTGGAGCGGAGGAGTGGCTCTCAGGCGGAACGCGGGCGGGCGTAGCTCCCGATCACGGCTCGCATCTGGACCCCACGGATCGCGGCGTCACGCTGGGACCACCCCTACCGCGAGTTGTAGATTCCCGCCGCCAACATTAGTAGCGCAGCGCGCCGAAACGTCAGCGTTGGCTGGGATCAAGAACTGCGGCGACGGAAAGTAGAAGGGCGGCCAGGCGTTGTAGCCGACGTCGGTCGAGAAATAGGATCGCACGGTGAACGTCTCGGCCAAGATGACGTTGCCCGAGATGCGGATCTCGACGAAATAGACGCTGTTGAACTGACCCTGGATCACCGGGTAGGCCGCGTACAGCAGCGATTTGCCGATGACGTTGGCGGCGATGACGCTCACGAAAGCGCCGTAGGTGAAAGCCGCGCCGTTAGCTACGAGCATGGCAGGCGCCGCTAGGATCGGATAGATGACCGATCCTTGGCTGCGGCTCGCGATCGGCGGAGGAGCCCAGTACGGCATCAGCTCTCGTCGAGCACCGGAGCAAGCGCACCGAAGAACAGCCCGAGCGCGAGGCTCGCCCACCAGTAGGACTGCGGGAACTGCCCCACGCCGAACGCGATCCCGCCAGCCACGGCGTAGGAGGCGAGCGAGAGGCGGCGCGCGAGCTGCGCAGCGGTCATGGCTTTGCTTCGTCGGGTATCCATACGTCCCACGTCCCGTCTCCGTTGTCACGCGCCATCTTGTAGGTCGGCTCGTTCACTGTCTTTGCCATGCGTGGAGGCCCAGCTCTGCCCCGCTCCGGCGTCGCTACGAGAACGATCTTTCGTGTCACCAGGCGCCAGCCCTTCACGCATCGAACTCTAATACCGTGAAGGTCCCATGGTGCAGGCTCGTTCCCCCCGCCCCCCCGTCGAACGTGATAAGGGCGATCCTGTCTCCGGCAGAAATGAACAGATCGGATCCGGCCTCGAGATCGGCACGGGTCTTTGCCGCATTCTCAACGTACAGAAATGCGTCCTTCCAGAAGTAGTACGCATTCGGCCCGTTGATGTAGTACTGAATGTTCGTCTCGATGTAGACCTGCGTCGCGGAGTAGCCTCCTAGGGATTCCGTTACCAATTCACCCACCGTTACATGCGCTCGGCGATTCGCCGGGCAGGTGTACTGCTCCCAGATCGTCGCGGCTTCTGGCGCGGCGATGATCTCATAGGCGTAGAAGATCGACGTGATGGGATTGCGATCCTCATAAGGCGCGCGTGCGCCGCGTGACGAATATCCGGTCGTTGGTGAAAGCAGGGCATCCGTGAACGTGAGCGTGCACTGTTCACTGGTCGTAGCCACCGGCTGAGTGACCGAGGGCGGAGCTTTCCATTCGGCTTTGGCGCGATCTGTCGGAGGATCGAGGGCTAGGACTTTGCCGGTCGTTCCTGGCTCCGCGAACCGGCCTGAGTCATCGACGTAGATCCAACTCTGCGACGTATTGTCCACGATCACGGATCTCGCGATGAATCCGAGGGCCTGATCTTGAAGATCGGTCCCTGGCGCGACGGAGAACTGCCGCTGGGTCATTCCAGATCAGGCGAAGGTGAACGCGGCGCCGATGAGCACGCCCTCGCGCTCGGGGATCTCCTCCTCGTACCACACGAGGACCGCGACCTCTGTCGTGCTCACGGCCGGCGGCGTCACGCCGGGAGGCGTCTCGAACCAGACCGATCGGCTCGTGACCCCCGAGAGGCGCATGACGCGGCCATACCACGTCGGCGGCACCCAGAGCCCTGTCTCGCGGACGTAGATCCACTGCGTCGTGAAGTTGTCCACGCGCAGGCTCGTCGCCGGGAACGGCAGCGGGGCCTCGGCCGCGGCGGCGGTCTGCTTGAGCGTCCCGAGCCCCGGGAGAGCGGAGGGCGGCTTGACCTGCCACACGGCCGTCGAGAGCGCGTGCTGGCCCTTGGGGATGACGATCGACGCGCGGCGCGGCGGAACGGGCGGGGGCGGCGTGTAGATGCCGGGGATAGGGACGCTCGGAGACGGAACGCCCGCCGGTTGCTCGCTCACATTCTCTTCCGGCATCTCACACCTTCCCTACGACGGCTTCGCCGTGCCGCTCGAAGTCCTCGGTCGCCGGAGCCGCGTAGATACTAGCGCCCCACACGATCAGGACGAGCCCCGCGGCGATGGTCGCGATCTTGCCCCAGTCGGGGTTGCCGAAGAGGCCGGAGAGCGCGTTCTGCGCGGCCTGCTGGATCTGCTTTGTGACCTCGTTCTGAACGGCCTGTTTGGCCTGATCGACGAAGGAACCGGCGACCTGTCCGATCGCTGTCGTGAACTCGGGAGAGACCCTTCCCATGGATCCGCTATCGGCTTGCTTCTGTAGGTCGTAGGCACTTTGTTGAAGCGCGCTTTTCGACACGTTCGGAAACTCTCGCTCGATCTCTGCGGCTATGTCCGCCGGCGTCGCCATGAAGAACGGCTCTCCTGGGATGATCTTCTGCAGCGCGAGCTCGGAGATGCGCTGCTGTATCCGCCTTTGAGTCGCCGGGTCGGTGCCGTTCATAGTCCGAGGTTCGCTTTCACTTCCGGTCCCTTGCTGAGCACGACCGCGCCCGCGATCCCCGCAGCGAACACCGCGGCCATTCTCGAGGCGCCCGGACCGATGTAGGTCATCGCATAGAGCGTCCCCCACAGGATCGGGTAGGCGAGGATGAACATGCCGAAGCCGGGTTTGATGTTGAAAGGCCCGGTGCCGATGGCGGGCAAGCTCGGCGCGGCGCCGACATCGAACGGAGCGACGTCCTTCGGCTCGCCCGTCCCATAGCCGCGCGAGGGATCGCCGGTGTTGTAGTAGTTGATCGCCGCGCCCCAGGAGCCGAACTTGTCGAAGTATGCGCGAAGCTTCGACGCCGCCGTATCGGCCTGCTCCTGCATCGTTCCGAGCAGGTTCGGGGTCAGCCCGAAGAAGCCACCATTGCCCCCGTTCGCGCTCGTCGTGTATCCGACCTCTTGATAGGCGGCGGCTGTCGCTGACTGGGACCATGACGCGAAGGGCGCTTCCGTGTTGGCGACCTTGGTCAGTACGTCAACGGGGACGCCGTGGAGCGAAGAGGCGTTCGAGATCGCCGTCTGAAGCCCCGCGACACTCGGCGCGTCCGCGACCGTCGTGGGATCGCGCGCGAAGCCGGTGAACGGGTTCCCCACCCGCTCAGCCCTTGTAGCCGAACTTGCTGAGGAACGCAGCCATCGCGGCAGTCGGTTTGGCTGTGATGATGGGGGTTTCGGCAGGGCGCCCAGACGATATGCGTTCGGCGTTCGAGACCGCTTGCGCGTGGGTGTAAATGAACTGTGGGGTTTTGAAGATCTCGGGCAAGGGCTCTCCACTCTTTGGGACTGCGACCGGAGTCTTGGATATCGAGTAGGTATTGCCTCCAGTAGTGAACGTGCTTGGAGTTAGCGCAGTGATGGGCACGCCGGTCACCAGACGATCCGTCGTAGCGATAAAGGAATTCGATCCTTGAGGCTGCAACTTTGGGGTGACATCCGGAGTTTTTTGGATGGCCGCCGGACCCGCCGGACCCGCCGGACCCGCAGCACCCGTAGCACCCGTAGCACCCGTAGCACCCGTAGCACCCGTAGCACCCGTAGCACCCGTAGCACCCGCCGGACCCGCAACTCCTCCAGAATTTCCCGCCCCTACTGTCGCGGACCCGGCATCGCCAGCCCCCACGGTCGTGGGAACGGACGAGGCGGGCGCGATGGTCGAGCCTCCAGAGCTTGAGCCGCCACCATTGGCGATCTTCATGCCGATGACGACGGCCGCGGCGCCGCCGAGGCCCCAGATCCACAGCGGGAAGGGACCGATCTTCTTGGTGGCGGCGCTCTTGATCTTCTCGAGCACGTCGCTACCTCACACGAACAGGGATGAAGCTTGACGGCATCCCGCTGGAGTCGTCCATGACGTAGCGGCGCTGCGCGACCGCGCCGCGCGGAGCGACCGACGTCGTGCCGCGAGAGCGAGGCGTCGGAGCCAGGTGAGCGAAGGCGTAGGCGTTGTCTCCATCCGGGCAGAGCTTGCCGACCGTGGCGCTGCCGACCGTGTTCGGGCCGGTGTAACCGTCGTTCGCCTTGACGAACCGTCGCGGGATGCGCTGCGGCGGCGGGCCGTACTCGAGCGCACCGATGTCGTCAACAGGCGTCGGCCGCGGGCCGTATGTCGCGGCGCGGCTGATCCCCGAGCCGAGATCGACGGGGCGCTGGACCTGGACCGGGCGCGTGCCGATCTGAGCGGGACGGCGCTCCCAGCCCTGCGTGATACGGCCGGAAGCGGCCGACCCAGCCGTGTGTGTTCCGGGCGGATTGCTGACCATGCCCCACTTCGGCTCGGGCTTGCGCCGGAAGAAGTCGAAGAGGTTCATCCCTGGCGATCCTCGTGGAGCTTCTGGAGTCGGCCGGTCGCCCAGCCGCGCATGGCTATCTGCCGGACCACGGCATCCGCGCGCTCGATGTTCGCCGCCGCGGCGAGCTCAGCCACGCACACGGCGAGCACACCGAGAACGAAGCCCCCTCCCACGAGGCAGGCGTCGCGCCAGAAGCTCATGAGCCCCGCTGGGTGGCCGAGTCGATGACCTTGGCGAAGCCGTCCGTCAGCGAGCCGATGATCTTCGCGGTCTTGTCCCCGCGCACGATGCCCGCGACGATGAACGAGCCGACCACGATCGTCGCGGCGAGAGAGAAAACGTCTTTGACGACCATCAGAACGGCTTACCTCCTCCCGCGGCGCCGGACTTACCCGGCGGCGGAACTTCTGGCCGAAGGCCCGCAGACGCCCCACCGTGTGAGAACGCCGTCACATAGGCGATCGCCTTGCGCGCCCACTGCGTCTGAGCGGCGACCACGACGAGCCCGATCACGACCATGCTCACGGTGATGATCGTCCGATCGCGGTTCATGCGCTCACCGGCTTGAGGGCGAGGTAGACGAGCCCCACCCCAGCGACGACCATGAGCAAGCCGATCAGGTTCATGCGGCCTTCACCAGATTGACGCGCTGGCCGATGAAGAACGAGACGAGCGAGACATCGAGCGTCCAGAGCTGGCCGTCAACGCTCTTGCCGAAGGCCAGCAGATAGATGGTCACGCCGACGAAGGCGAGCACCACGAACGCCTGCCCGAACGCGAGGATGATCGCTTGCAGGTGGGCATCGCCGGGCGGCGCGTTCCCCGAAGCCGGAAGGTTCAAGTCGGACCCCCCGGCCATTCCGAGCGCCAGCGCGCCGGCCAGGACATCTCCGATGTGCGCCACGGCCTTAGAGCCCTGGAGCTCGAACAACGTCGAACCCCCACAGCTTGGACGTGACCGCCGCGATAGCGGCCGAGAACTCGTTCGCCAGCTTGAGCTCGATCTTTCCCGTCGAGAGCTGGATCCGCAGGCCAGCGAGCGCGTAGTGAGCTGGGAGCGCGCCGCTGATCGGCGAGGCCCCGACCGGGATGTCGTTCGAGGTCAGGATGTCCGCGACGGTCACTTCGTTGACCGAGCTGGAGTGCGCCCCGGCACTATGCAGTCCGACCTTCGCCATGTACTTACGGGTGCCAATCGGGTTGCTCTGGCTCGTGTAGTAGCCGCCCACTTCTCGGTTCGGCATCAGAACACCTTCCCTGTGCGCTTGTAGTGCGCCACGACGAAGTAGCCGACGATCGCTCCGATCACGAAGCTGAACGTGATCTCAGGAAGTCCGTCGATCTTCACTTCGTCCTCCACCACGCGAGCACGGCTCCGACGAGCAGGCCCGAGAACAAACCGAGACTCCTCATTTCGCCCTCCCTAGAGCTGGTGCCCGCGCGTCCAGTAATGGAACGCGACCAGGCCCGCCAGGACCAGACCGTAGAAGATCAGGGACTGGCGGCCGATGTCCGCTGTGCTCGATGCGCTGAGCGAGCCGCTGAGCAGCGACGTATTCCCTCCCCCGCGGCTGCCGTCGCTGACGCTCACCGGGCGCGAGCGCGAGAGCCCGACCCGGCCGAGGCGTGCGGCGATGTCCGTGCTGAGCATCTACGTGCGCACCGGAGGCACGAAGGCCAGGTCGTCGGTGACGATCCGCAGCGACCCACCCGAGGTGAAGCCCGAGGGGTAGGTGCATTGCAGGTAGCTGTTGACCAGCCCCTGCGTCTGCAGGTAGTCGTCGCCGATCTCGTTGCCCGCACCCACGAGGAAGTCGTGGATGAAGTCGTAGACAAGCACGCCGTCCGGGAAGTCGAGGCCGAAGCGCGTGAACATCTTCGCGCGGCGGTAGCGCCAGATGTCGTGGAACACGATCGCGTCACCGATCCGGAGCTGGATGTCGGTCGGAACGTTCGACTGCGCGACGTTGCGCGGCGTGGTGCCCGTGCCGGCGCGGAAGATGAAGCCGAGGCCGCGCACGGTGTAGCCGACGCGCTTGAGGAAGTGCTGGACCTGCGAGCTCGGGACCGGCGCCTCGCTCGACCGCATGGCCGTGAGGTAGTGGTACAGGCCGAAGTCCGCCGGCTCGCGCTCCTGGCTCGCGCCCTCCGGGTTCTGGGCGAGTGGCACGGCGTAGTTTTCATAGGTCACGGACGTGTTGATCGTCGAGGTCGCGCCGGGGAGGTTCGTCGGCGAGGTCGCGTAGACGCTCGTCGAGGCCGCGAGGTCGCTCCGCAGGAAGTACGACTGCGCGCGGTTCTGGTTCCCGAGGATGCCCGAGAGCGACCGGCGGTTGAGCCCGACCGGGATCTCGACCATGAAGGTGTACGAGCCGCCGTTGGCGACGTTGCCGCCGACCGTGGTGAAGATCTCCGCGCTCTTGTCGAGCCAGTCCTTGGCGTACTGCTTCTGCATGAGGTCGCCGATGAAGAGATCGAAGCCTTGGCAGTTGACCGACTCTGCGTTCACGTCGCGGAGGGTCACGGTGTCCCAGTGGGACCAGGGGGCGTCCTCGACGAACTGCACGGCCGCCGTGTTGCTCTTGGACACGATCACCGTGTCGAGCACCAGGGCGTACATGTAGCCCGAGCCCACGACCTCGTTCTCGATCCTTTGGGAGCTCGTGGTCATGGCGGTGGTGATCGCGGCGAGCTGTTCGGTCCGCTCGACGGTCGCTCGGCGGAAGTCGATGTTGCCCCCGCTGGCCCCGCTGACATCGGGCGTTTGCTGCATTGTCACTGCCATGAGGCTCGGCCCTCCCTAACTCTTCAGCGCGACACGGCCGGGAGCGAGAAGAAGCCGCCTACGACGGCCCCGGCCTTTCGGATCATTGGGACGTTGCTCGTCACGGCGTAGCCAGCGGCCACGCGGAAGGCGTGGGCCGTGAGGAAGATGAGCGCCGCGCCGGTGACGGCGTGGATGGCGTCGATGTGCCAGTGATCGCGCACTGGCGCCTAGGGTGAGACCGGGACCGCCGATCCGTCTATTACGCGGCGGTCATAACTCCCGTCCTCAGCCTCTCGATCTCGCTCGTCACGGCCGCGCGGTAGCGCTGAACGGTGGACCAGCGCGGGTCTATCCGGCCCGTCTCCAGGCGTGAGACGACCGTCTGTGAACTGTCCATATCGAGCGCGACCGTCTCCTGGCTGATCCCGAACATCCGTCGTAGCGATACGAGCTCAGAGACCTCGGGGATGGGCCGGTTCATAGGAGCGCCTCGCGGTCGAAGGCCGCCGCCCAGAAACGCGACTCGCTCGCCGCCCCGGCCAGGAAGATACGCTCGTCGTGCTTGGCCTTTTCGAGCTGCTCAAGCTCGGCGACCTTGCGGTCGATCTCCTTGAGCCGATCCTTGACTCGGATGGTGTGGCCCGGCGCCCGGTCCTGGCCGGGGTAGCGGCGGGCGTGGCGCATCAGCGAGGAGCCCTTCGCGACCGCGACCTTGATCCCCCGCCCCTCGGCCAGCCCCGCCCACCACTCGATGCACGGCCGCTCGTAGGACCACTCGCTCGCGATCTCAGCGTCCACCCCGTAGAGCTCGATGCGCGGATCGTTCTCGCCGCGCTCGATCCGGTCGATGGCCAGGGCGATCATGTATGGGACCGTGCAGGTGAAGTAGTCGCGTCCCCGCGCGATGAGATCCTTGACGGGGAGCATCTTCGCGGTCGGCCAGACTTTCAGCCAGGCCCAATCGAGGACCATGATCGGGATCGGCATCTTCGCCATTCGCTCGACGTACTCCTCGATCCGCGCGTAGCCGCCCGTCGAGATGCGCCGGATCTCGGCCACGCTGTGAAGCTCGAAGATCGTCGCCAGCGTGAGGCGCCGAACGTGATGCCGCTCGGCGAGCACAGCGAAAGAATCGTGGAGGGACCAGCGTTCCACGCTCCCGTCGTTCCACGGAACCTCGGCGGAGCTGGCACCGAAGGCGATGATCGCGATCCCCTGCTTGCTCACGCGAGACCCGGCCATTCTGAGCTGTCGGTGCCGCCGTGCATGGCCGTGAACTGCCAGTGAGCCAGCCATTCCTCAGTGGAGATCGGTTCATCCCCTCGCGCTTGCCTGCGGCGACCATCTCGAACGATCATGACGCGACCTTCATAACTAAACCGGAATGCAGGCAGCGCGATCGTTAGGACGATGGGGCCGCTGGCGATCGTGATCTCGAGGCGCGCCCCCCAGTGTGCTGATGAGGCGCAGACCCACACGAACGGCCAACTATGGCGTTCGCCTATGCCGCGAACGAATGCACCGTTGGGGTAGTCATAGCCGCACACGATCCCGCGCCAGCCATATCGTCGCTCGCGTACTCGTTCAGGTATCACGCGAGCACGTTCCGGGGACCGCCGAGGCGGATGTCCGTCCCGGTGAAGGGATGCTCTTTCATGATCCTCTCCTCGATCCAGGGTCGCGTCCTTTGAAGATCGCGCATGTCCTCACGCAGCCAGTCGAATAGGCCGAACAGGCGCGAGAGTCGGACGGCCGCGCGGCAGGCGATATAGCGCCGGCTCACCACCGGATTGTGATAGAAGGTCTGCGTCGCGTGGTCGTAGGTCCGGTACAGGTCATAGCTCAGCGCGATACGGGCGGCCAGGTCGTGGAACGGCACGACCCCGGCCTCGAGATCCGTGGTCACCACTTTGATGTGAACGTTCTTCGGCTCCTGCTCGCGTTTCGGCGTCCAGATGAGCGACACGCGATCCTCTAGGTGGGTCGTCTCCTCGAGCACCTCGCGCGCCGAGGTGATCGGCTGGCCGACGCGATCGAGGCTCCGGTCGAACGCTCCGGCGATGACCTCGGCCCAGATGGGCACGAGCACGTTCGCGCCGTCGCGCGACATGAGATGAAGGGCGGTGCGCTTATCCACCGAGCAGGTCCTGGAAGCGCCCGGTCCAGACCTCTCGCGTTGGGCGGTGATACCAGCCGAACTGGTATCTTTCTAGTTGACCGCCGATGTCCGCGAGACGCTCGCCCGCCGCGTCCTGCATGATCTTCCGGTCCCGGCCCTCTAGGTAGAACGCGATCACGTGCGTCGCCTCGCTGATCGCGAAGCGCGTCACCCGGACCGGCCGCTGCATCGCGCAGATGACCGAGATCTTCTTCGACCGGCCCTGCGTGAGCAGCCGCTCGACGAATGGGCCGAGCCGCAGTTGCTCGAACAGGTAAAACGTCTCGTCGATGTAGACCGTCCAACCTCCCTGAGTCCAGACGCGCTCAAGAGCGAGCGCGACCTCCTCCTGTTGATCGCGGTACGCGGGCGCGAGCACGAACCGCTCGCCTCGGGGATCGTCCATCGCCTTCGCCTTGCGGATGATCCGCGCCCCTTCATAGGTCACGTTGTCCGGCTTGGTGCGGAGCACGAGGACGTAGCGGCGCAGGCCGAGGATGTGCGACATGAGCGTGCTCTTGCCCGATCCCGTCTGACCGCTGACGGCGATGTGCTCTCCCACAAGCCAAGGGAACGGCGTCCGGATGGAGGGAGCGGAAGAGCGAGGGGCGGTCTCGCTCTCCCGCGCCGACGCAGAAGAAGGTGGACTCACTCGCGCTCGGGCGCCGACTCCTCCTCGGTCGGCTCGATCGTTTCGTCGGGCTCGGGGGGAGCGGCGACCGTGGGCTTCGGCGTCGCTCCGCCCTTCACCCGTCCGCGCGCGGCCATCATGAAGAGGGGCCGGTGGAAGATCATCAGCAGGCGCGGGACGACGTGGTGGTTGACCAGACGAGGCAGGGCGAGCGCGAGGATGACCGCCGGCAGGCGCATCCCCTGACCGATGGCCGCGAGCTTCTCGAACCGCGCCAGCCAGGCGGGCGGGATGCGCGTGATCTCCTCGGAGGCCGCATCGGAGGCGAGATCGACCTCGGCCTTGCTGAACCGATCGACCGGCGGGATCCACGATCGCAGCGCGGCCAGGATCTCCTGCTCGACCTTCTTCTGCTCCTCGACGTAGGCCAGCGCCTCGGCTTGCTCGTCGGATGAGAGCGCGGCGAACGCGGGATCCTTCTTGGGGTCCTCGAAGATCTCGATCGGGTAGTTGCCCGCGAGCACGCCGATCCCGAGGCGCAGCCAGCCCGCGACGACCGCCTTCGATGGTCCCTTCCGGACCGGCGCCGTCTCGCGCTTGCCGCCCCTCCGCGTTGACTTCGCGTCCTTTCGTGCCTGGGCGTTGCGCGCGCGCGTCTCGTTCGCCTTCTTGAGCGCTTCCTGGCGGCGCTCTGGGCTCCATGTGGCGAAGCCACGCGGCTTGCGGATGCGCTGCAAGAGCGAGGGCGCAGGCTCGCCGCTGCGGGTCAGGTCTTTCGCGTCGGCGGCGCTCACGGCATCAACGCCACGACGAGACCCGCGAGCCAGGGCCGCTTACGGAGCAGCCAGCAGATCGCCAGGACGCGGATCACTCTCCCCTGCCGCCGATCCGACGCGAGAGCGGGTGTCCGCGTTCGGGCGGTGTCTCGGGAGGCTCGGGCGGCGGCGGGGTCGGGGGCGGTGTTCCGGGCGGGGGCGTCGGCGGCGGGGTCGGCTCGGGTGGCGGCGTGGGCTCAGGAGCGGCGCGGCGTCCGCCGTGCTCGTCCGGCTTCGCCCGTCGCTCGTGCTCCCATTCGCCCTGAGCGTTCTGATAGAGCGGCTTTCCGCAGTATCGGCACTTAGCCATTGCTCACCCTTCCTCTGAAGCGCGGGCACCTGCAATACGACGCCATGCATCGCCCGACCCCCGGCCATTGTCCTTCGTGCGCATAGCGCGCGTGCCAGCACATGCAATGAACATCCGCTTCGAGCGCGGTGGGACAGTCGCGGTGTCTCTCGGCCAGAAGATCGATCATTACGCCTCTTCGACCTCCGCAGCGTGCTCGGGTTCGTGATCGCGGTCCGGCTCCGCTTCGTGCTCGCCCGCGTCCACGAGAGCCTTCGCGTCCTTTTCATGCTCGTCGTGCTCCGCGAGGATGCAGGCATCGCAGATCGAGCGCGTGCCTTCGTAGTCGGAGCCGCATTCGGAGCAGTGACGGTGCGGGATCTCAGCTCTCCGGGTTGGCGAGGGTGATCGAGCCGGTCTGGTCGCCCGAGTAGCCGGTCAGCGTTGGCGTCTCGTTCTCTGACTGGAACTCTTTGCACTTGCGCCAGGCTTCCTCGGCGATCTCCTTCACCTTCGCGTTGTGGGGGTTGCCGGTGTGTCCGACGATCTTGATCTCGTAGCTCACTTGCTCTTTCTTCCTTTCACGATCTCACGAAGTGGCCGGGGCGGTCCTGTGTGAAGTGCGCGGACTTCCTCGCCCGGTGCTTGCGGTAGTTCGTAAGGGTCCCGTAGACATACCGATCGGTCCGCTCCTTCCCATAGCCCCGCTCATGCGCCGTGGCTTTCAGCTTCCGTTCGAGCTCCGCTGGCATCGACGGGGAGTATAGCCGGAGCCCGCTTCCAGAAGAGCCAGTGGGTCTTGCCCATGCGCTCGATCTTGCCGATGTCGCGGTAGCCCGAGCTGGAGAACAGGTGCCACGAGGGGAGGTTCGACGTTAGGACGAGCGCGAGCAGGTCGCGTCCCGGCCAGCGGTCAGCGGCCCATTTCTCGCTCATCGTGAGCGCCCATCGTCCGATCCCGCACTTGCGATATTCCGGGATGATCGCGATGGAGACTTCCAGCCCATCCGGTCCGTTGCCCCATCGCACATAGCCGCACGGCTCGCCGTCCTCCTCGACGATCAGGATCAACGAATCGCCAAGGCGTCGGTCGTACCACTCGGTGTGCTGGTCGAACGTGAAGTAGTCGCCCCGCGTCGAGACGGCGCGCACGTCCTCGCGCATGGCGAGCTGCCAGACGAAGAATGAGTCGCGGCGCTCAGCTAAGCGCAGCGAGAGCATCCCGGATCTCCTCCACTGTGAGCCAATCTGGATTATCCGAACTCTTGTAGGCGCTGGCGTGCGGCAGTTGTTCGAACGTGAGCAGATCCATGAGCTCGTCCGGCGCGAGCAGATATTCGTGCAGCTTCTCTCCCTTCCGGGGTCCGACGTACTGACGCGCTCCTCCCGGATCTATCGCCTCGGCTAGATCCATGACGCGAACGCTCGGCAGTTTCGGGATGTAGACGTGGCCCGCTGGCTTCTGGATGCATTCGGCCACAAACGCGGCGGCCTGGTCGGCGGTGATCCAGAACCGCGTCATCCGGTCGTCGGTGATCGTCAGCGGCAGTCCATTCGCCTTTTGCCAGCGGAACACTTCGACCGCGCTCCCTCGGCTCCCGACCACGTTGCCGTAGCGGGTGCAGGACGCGCCCGCCGCGAGAAAGAGTCTTTCCATCGCGAGCTTTGTCGCGCCATAGAGGTTGAGCGGCGCGGCGGCCTTGTCGCTCGATAGGGCGATGGCCGGGATGTGTCTTTGCGCAACGACAGTCGCGACGTTCGCGGAGCCCCGCACGTTCACGGCGATGGCCTCCGAGGGGTTGGCTTCGCACGTCGTGATCTGCTTGAGTGCGGCGGCGTGGATCAGGACATCGGCCTCTGCCGCAGCATCGCTGATGCGAGCCAGATCGCGGACGTCGCCGATGATGAAGCGCACGCGCTCGTCGGGGAACGCGCGGCGCATCTCCATCTGCTTGAGCTCGTCGCGCGAGAAGATCAACAGCGCGCGGATCGGCCGCTGCAGGATCAGCCGCGCGAAGGCGTGACCGAAGGTGCCCGTACCTCCGGTGACGAGCACGGTCTTGTCCCGCCAGAAGTCGGCGGGCGGCTTACTGCGCCAGAAGGTCGGCGGCATATCGCTCCAATCGGGCGATGTCCTCGGGGTAGTCCACGCAGAGGTTGCGATCGGACGTGTCTGCGGGAATCGGCCCATGATTGGCGGTCACGAACAGGTCGATATTCCGAAGGATATACCTGGTCACGTGCTCGCGGTCGTACGTCGACAGTGCCATTCGATCGAGGCGAAACAGAACGTCGGACCAGAGCGCCTCGACGTCCCAGCCCTTCGGGTACTGCCGCTCGATCACGTTGCTCGCATAGTCAACATCGGATGTCAGCAGGTCGATGACCCGGTTCCCGACATCGGGATTGAGCAGCGGGCAGTCTGCCGTGATCCGCACGATGCGATCGGCCTTCCGGTCGCGGGCGCAGGCGACGTAGCGGCCGAGAACGTCGTTCGGGTCCCCGGCCCACCAGAAGCCCGTCACTCCATCTCGCGGCGGATCGATGAGCGCGCGATCCTCCATCTCGCATGTCGTAGCGACCACGACCTCATCGACGTGCAGCCGCTTCGTCCGTTCGATCACGCGCTGTAGGACGGTCTTGCCGGCGAGCATCGCCATGACCTTGCCGGGGAAGCGCGAGGAGCCCATGCGCGCTTGGATGATGGCGACGGTCCTCATCGGTGGCGGCAGCCGCGCGGGAAGTAAGGCGTGCTCTGCCGACCCACGACATCCTGCGCCTCGCGGATGCGAACGACCATCGCGCCAAAGGCCGCGAAGTCGATCGCGACGACCTGATCGGGCGAGCCGGCGGAGCGATCTCCGAGAGTGACGTGCTTCTCGATCACGCTCGCGCCCATCGCCACGGCCATGAGCGGGACGAGCGTCGGGTCGAGGGTGTGGTCACTCACGCCCCAGACGCCTCGCGGGATGACCCCTCCCGGATCGTTCATGTCGCACGTCCCGTCCGCTCCGACGAAGATCAGGTAGTCGCGCCTGTCGGCGGGGTACTCGGGGCGGCAGACGAGAGGGACGATGTTCGGGTCGTCCGGCGCGCGCTTATAGCCCTCACTCCATAGGACCGGCTTCCCCGTCGAGATCACCGTCTGGGTCCATCCCGGATCGCACGCCTCGGTGCTGCTGATCTTGTGGGCCTCGACAAAGGGATCGACCGAGCATAGCGAGTCGGCATCGAAGGCCGTGCAGAGGAAAGCGATCTCGTCGTCATCGCAGCGTTCCTTGAGCTCGGGGAGCCAGTCGTAGGGGAGCTCGAACGGTCGCGCGGACTCATGTAGCCGCGGCAGCCGATCGACGCGGAACATCTGGAACTTCGCCGCGTCCGCCCCCGCATCGGCCGCGCGGTCGATCATCTCGAGAGCGAAATCAAGTTGTCCGACGTGCGAGGAGCCGCACTCCGCGATCACGAATACCGGGACACCGCGCGCGATAGTGCGACCGGCGATGTGGATCAACGGAAGCGCCCGCCCCACTCCGGAAGACTCGGGTCGGGGCGGACGCGCGCACCGGGCATCCGCTTCTGGCAGTAGCGCCGGTCGGCGTGGGCGTACTGCGGCTCGCGGTGAAGCGCCCCGCGCCGTCCGACGAGCAGCCGCCGCGCCTTCACTCCGGTCAGCGGGACCAAGCGCCCTCCGCGGATCGCGGGATTGGCGGGCGCGCCGCAGCAGACACACATAGCGGGACGGCCGTTCATGGCGCGATGTACTGCACGGCGAGGATCGCCTGAGCCGTTCGGATGATCCGCTCCGTGTCGAGGGCGTCGGGGCAGGCCGTCGCGACGATCTGGCGGTGGTCGTAGATCCCCGGAGTGCCGTTGATCCCGCGGGTGCAGGGGATGGCGTGCTCGCGGCAGAGCTGCGCCACGAGCTGCGCGCTGCGCGCGTAGAGCGCGTCGGGTCGGATCATGTTCGGGTCGCCGCCGTCCTCGTGCTCGATCCCGATCGAGCGCTGATTCACCGAGAAGTCGCCGGCATGGTAGGCGGTGTCCGCGACATCGACCCACTGCCAGAGCGAGCCGTCGATCCGCACCCCGAAGTGCGCACTCACCTGCGAGGCGGGATCGTGGAAGCGCGCGTCGGCCGCGGCGATCCAAGAAACCATGGTGTGAAGTACCAGGCGATCAATGGTGCCGGTGCCGCGACCACTAGCAAAGTTAGGCGCGGGAAGCGGGCCGTGCCATTCGACAGTCACAGCACCCTCCTGCGCTGGGTCCGGACTGCGTGGCAATTGGCGCAGACAACGTCGCACTTCTCGGCTTCTGCGTCGAGAACACTGAAACGCTTGAGCGCGGCTGTTCCGATCTGGAAGGATTTCCTAGACGGATCACGGTGATCGAACTGCTTTACGTAAGGCGGGAATTGTCCCCCACAATCGACGCAGGGGCCGGTCTTCAGGCTATCGATATAGGCTTGCCCGCGAGCGCGCAGCCGACGGGTAAGCGCGTTGTTGTGTGCGTGAGCTTCTGGGTTCCGCTTGCGCCACCTCACGCGGTATTCGGGATGACGTTTGCGGTATCGGACTCCGCGTTCGGCTGAACTCATGCTCATGCCGTCGCCTCCACCACCGGCACGTACCGCGTGATCGGTGTCATGTGCGCCGCCGCGAATTCCACGAGCTCGCGGTGCGGGTGGCCGCTCGTGTGCGCCCGCAGCGCCTCGCGTGCGGCGTCCTCGGTGCCCACGGGGTCGCTGCGCCAGTGGCAGAGCGAGAGGGCTGAGAGCGGGCACTCGCTGACGAAGAGGTCGGTCATGCCGTCACCCGCCGCCGCTCGGACATGGCGATCCGCTCGGCCATCTTCACGAGCACGCGAAGGTCATCTACTGCGGCCCATGCCTCTTCAAGAACCTCATTCGGTGTCCACCTGTGGCCGTGAAGGATCGAGTCGTACATCGGCTCGTCGCCGCTGTGCGCGTAATCCCATCCCCACCACATCCAGCCGGTCGGGAACATGCCTTCGCCTCGCCGCGCATAGGTCAGGCCGCCATGAACGTTCAGCGGGAGGCCGTTATAGTCATCGATCGCGGCGAGCGGATGCTGCTCTGGCACCCCGAGATAGGCATTCACCGAAGCTGGTCCGCGAAGCACAAGAAGGCGGATGCCCTCGCTCTGCTCGTCGTAGAAGATCGTTCCGACCTTCGCAGCGCGAGCGTCGTCCCAGGCGCTCACGCCGCTCCCTCCTTCTCCGCCACCGCCCGCCTCGCCGCTGCGTGCTGTGGATTTCCTCCGTCGAATGCCGCAGCCATGTATGCGAGCGCCGAGCGGATCGCGCCGGTCGTCGTGGTCGCATAGCCCGCCCGCTGGATGCGCTTCACGTTGCGCTCATCCAAGGGCGAGAGGCGGATCGTCGTTTTCTGCACGGGTGGCATATTGACATACCCGCGCCACCCTGTCAAGATACCCCCGGGAAAGGAAGGTGCCGAATGAACATCGCCGAGCGGAACGCCATCGAGCGGGCCACGCGCCACCTGAGCGAGGCCGAGGCTGATCTTCGTTTCGCGCGGTTCGACGCCGACTCCGCGAGGGCCGCGGCCGTGCGAGAGGCCGTCGAGGTCGCCCTTGCGGTCGCGGCGGACAAGGGGCGGGTCCCGATGGCCATCCCCATCGAGCGGGTCTGTAGCGGCTGCTCCCACCAGAAGCACATCGCGCTACGCTGCCCCGAGGCTCCGCTGTTCACCCGCGAGCGGACCTGCGGCTGTGATCTCCACTTCGGGCTGTGGCCGGATGAAGCGGGGTACGTCGCACCGTGACCGCCGCTCAGACAGAGAAGGCCCCGACGCTCTACAAGGTCCTCAACGAGGACGGCTCGCCCTTCCACGGTGGCTCTGGCAAGTGGCATCTTCCAGCGCACGGTCGGCCAGGCAAGTGGATGCCGAAGATCACGAACGTCGTCCTCTGCTCGCGTGGCTACCACGTCGTCACGGCGGCGCGGCTCACCTCGTGGCTCGGCCCTGCGATATTCACCGTGGAAGTCCGCGGCGAGCACGAGGATGACGATGAGAAGTCGGTCTGGTCCGAGGCTCGCCTAATCGACCGCGTGACGACCTGGAATGACCGAACGGCGCGCCTCTTCGCTGCCGACTGCGCCGATCACGTTCTGCCGATCTTCCTAAAGGTCCGACCGAACGATGATCGTCCAGCGAAGGCGATCGATGCTGCCCGCAAGTACGCCAGAGGCGAGAGCACCGCTGCGGCGCGGGCTGCGGCGTGGGATGCGGCGTGGGATGCGGCGCGGGCTGCGGCGCGGGCTGCGGCGTGGGATGCGGCGGGGGATGCGGCGCGGGCTGCGGCGTGGGATGCGGCGGGGGCTGCGGCGTGGGATGCGGCGCGGGCTGCGGCGCGGGCTGCGGCGGGGGCTGCGGCGGGGGATGCGGCGCGGGATGCGGCGTGGGATGCGGCGGGGGCTGCGGCGTGGGATG
>JAJYJR010000047.1 GCA_021789355.1 Chloroflexota bacterium
CCGCCTCTACGGCCTGGGGAGCATCTACGGCAAGACCATCCGCGACTCGCGCCTGGCCTTCATCATCGTGGCCGGGCTCCTCGCCAGCGTGATGTTCGTCGTGAGCGCCGGGATCACGACCGAGTTCTCCACCCAGGCCGCTCGCGACGAGCTCGTGGCGCTTGCCGCCGGTCTCGGCTCGGCAGGAGGCCTTGCCGGCAGGGCCGTCAACATCGGGACCCTGGGCGGCTACGTGCAGTGGAAGTACGGTCCTGTCTTCCTCGCGATCGCGGGGCTCTGGTCCATCCTGGCGCTCTCCTCCACCCTCGCGACAGAGGCGCATCGTGGCAGTCTCGAGTTCGTGGCGGCATCGCCGTTCGGCAAGCGCCGGATCGCCATCGAGAAGCTCGCCGCGCACCTGACGGTCATCACGCTGGCCATGGCGATAACCGGGGCGGCCTCGTGGCTGGCGGGCGCGGTATTCGCCAGGCTGCCCGGCGACGCGATCCCCATCCAGGCGGCAGCAGGCTTCGCCCTCTGGCTCGAGGTGGTCGGCCTCGCGTTCGGCGCGCTCGCGTATCTTCTCGCGGCCTTCCTCGGCCGCGGTCCGGCGGCCGGCATCTCCGGTGCCGTCCTGATCGCGGGATACGTCCTCAACAACTACGCGGCATCCGTTCCCGCACTCGCCCCGGTCGCCGACCTGACCCCATGGGCCTGGACGGCGAACCACCTGCCGCTGGCCGGCCAGTACGACTGGGCGTCTCTGGTCCCGGTCGCCGTCCTGGCGGTCGCGCTCTTCGCGATCGGCATCGAGGCGTTCGCCCGCCGGGACCTCGGCGCGGCGAGCGCGGTGCGGACGCCCGGCCTGCCGACGCTGACGCTCGGTCTGGGCGGACCCGTCCAACGCGCCTTCGGCGAGCGGCTGCCCGCGACCCTGGCCTGGGGCCTCGGGCTCGGCCTCTTCGGCCTGCTCGTCGCCGCCATCAGCCGGCTGATGGCGGACGAGGTCGCGAAGTCACCGGACCTCGCGCACACGCTCCACGCAGCCTTCCCGACGTTCGACCTGCTGTCGACCGGCGGCTTCCTGCAGCTGATGGCCCAGCTGCTCCTGATCGTGGTCGGCTTCGCCGCGGCCACCCTGGTCTCGGGCTGGGGATCGGACGAGACGTCCGGCCGGCTCGAGATTCTCCTCGCGACCCCGATGGCCAGGGCTTCCTGGGCCGTCGGGAGCGGCCTCGGCGTCTATGCCGCCATCGCCCTCATGTCCGCGATCATGGCCCTCGGCGTCGGCATCGGGGCCGCGGCTGCCCGGAACGATCCGCTCACGCCGATGGCGGGGACAGTGGTCATGGGCCTCTATGCAGCAGCCCTGGCCGGGATCGGCTTCGCGGTCGGCGGGATCTTTCGCACGTCGATCGCCGCAGAAGTCGTGGCGGTGATCGTGGTGGCGACCTATCTCATCGACCTCCTGGCACCCGCCCTCCAGCTGCCCGACTGGGTCCACCAACTCGCCCTCACCGCGCATCTTGGCCAGCCGATGGTCGGTAATTGGGACGTCGCCGGGATGGCGGCGTGCCTGGTGCTGGCGGCCGTGGGCCTGGCCCTGGGGGGATGGGGCATGCGGCGCCGGGACGTGGGGGCCTGACGCCGCGAAGGGCGCCGCGAGCGGGGTCCCGCGAGCCAGCGATGGTCCGCGCGAGCGGCGCGGCCCGGCGGCCCTGAGCGTCACCGCGGGCACCCAGCAGTCGGGCGCCGACCGGCCGACCGCCGGCTGGCGCCCCCTCGCCGCGCGACCGGCGAGGGGCGGTTTTGAACGTTCCGCGACGCCGGTCCGTCAGTAGCGCATGATCGGTTCCCGCGCGACGCAGATGGGGGAGGCGATGGAGCTGCCCGGCCCGACGGATGATCTCCGCGCGCGGACATTCGACACGCTCCTGGACCGGCCCGGCCTCGATCGAGCGTACCGGACGGCCCGGCTCATCCTCCTCGATTCCGCCGAGGCCGAGGACGCCACCCACGACGCGGCGCTGGCCGCCTGGCGGCGCTTCGGAGAGCTGCGCGACCCGGCGCGCTTCGAGGCCTGGTTCGGTCGCATCCTGGTCAACTCCTGCCGCGATCGCCTCCGCGCACGCCGACACCTCTCCGTCCCCTACGACCCGGGGCGAGCGCGATCCAACGCCGCTTTCGAGAACGATCCTGCCGACCAGGTCGCCAACACGGACCTGCTCCGTGAGGCGTTCCGGTCACTCAGCCCGGAGCATCGCGAGGTCATCGCCCTGCGCTTCTATGCCGATCTGCCCGTGGAGCAGATCGGCGAGCGGATCGGCGCCCGCTCCGG
Organism: Chloroflexota bacterium; assembly: GCA_021789355.1. The sequence goes on from JAJYJR010000047.1 coordinate 2,318, forward strand.
CACCGTCAAGTCGCGCCTGCACTACGCGCTGCGCCACCTGCGCGCCAGCGTGGAATCGGCCGACGCGAGGAGGGCAGCCCGATGACCCCGACGCCACACCCCGACCCGTTCGAGGAAGAGCTCCGGCGGGCGCTGGCGAAGGAGGCGGGCGGCCCCGCTCCCGAGCGGCTGGTCACGCGGCTGGCCTCCGCCCGCCGGCAGAACCGGCCCACCGGGTCGCCGACGGCGCCGGTTCGCTGGCGTATCGTTCCCCGGCCTGGCCCCAACCCGGGATTCGGCTTCGGGCTGCTCGCCGCGCTCGTCGTGCTGATCGCGGCCGGCCTGCTCACGCACGGGTTCGACCAGCTGGCGGGGGGACCGCAGCCCAGCCATCCGATCGCCTCCGGTCCGGCGTCGGCGCCTCCCACGGTCGCGCCGTCGCCTGCCACCACGAGGAGTCCGGCTCCCTCGGCCGCGGCCAGCCCACAGCCGACACCGGGAGGAGTCCCCGCGGGTGGACCGGTCCCGGCCGGCTTCCAGCCGGTCTCCCTGACGTTCGTCTCGGCCGACCGGGGCTGGCTCCTGGGCAGCGCCACCTGTGCCGGCAGCCCCTGCAGCGCGATCGTCCGGACCACCGACGGCGGCCGCACGTGGGCCGGCATCCCCGCGCCTGATGCGCCGATCGCCCCCGCTGCCGAGTCGACCGGCGGGATCAGCCGGCTCCGGTTCGCCGATCCGCTCGACGGCTGGGCATTCGGCCCGGATCTCTGGGTCACTCACGACGGCGGCAGCAGCTGGCAGCGGGTCACTCTGCCGGGCACGGGCGCCGGCGGCCAGGTGATGGCGCTCGAGACCTCCGGCGGTCTCGTTCACGTCGCCTTCATGGAGGCAGATCCCGCCGGCGGGATCAGGATCGCCACCAGCCCCGTCGCGACGGACGCGTGGACCGTGTCGTCCGACCGCCTCCAGGTCGGGGCCGGTCCCGCGCCCCAGGCGCAGCTGGTCCTGCACGGCACGGCGGGCTGGCTGGTCGAGGTCAACCGCACGGTCGTCGACGGAGCGCGGCTCACGGCGACCGGCTGGCAAGCCTGGCAGCCACCCTGCCTGGACGCGAATGGTCCCGCCCTCCTCGCGGCCGCCAGCGCCGACCAACTGGTGGCCGCCTGTGACGTCGGCGTCTGGTCCACGCCGAGCGGGGTTCACCTGTTCACGTCATCGGACGGCGGAACCTCCTTCGCGGAGGCGGCGGCCAGAGTGCCGGTGCTCGGTCTCTGGGGCAGCGCCGCCGCCCCGGCCTCCCCGACAGTGGTCGTCGCCGGCAATCTCTCGAACGGCGGGATGGGCCTGGTCGCCTCGTTCGATCTGGGCAGGACCTGGTCGACGGTCTACGACTCGAAGGCCCTCGCCGCGATCTCCGAACTCGGCTTCACCACGCAGAGCCAGGGAGTGGCGATCGTCACCCGTGGCAGCTCCAGTGGCAGCTCCAGCCAGCTGCTGATGACCCGCGATGGCGGCCGAACCTGGGCGCCCGTGACCCTGGCCGGACCCTAGGAACGGCGGCTCGACCGACGCCGGACGACCCGCGGCTCCCGACGCGAGCGCCAGTCGCCTCCGACCTCGGCCGGGGCCCTGGACTGCCCCGGGCGCTCGATGCCCCGCGCTCGATGCCCCGCGCTCGATGCCCCGCGCCGCCGCCCTCGGCTTGAGTCCGAGCGCGCCCGGGTCCACGATGGGTGTCGGAAGGGGCATGGCAGGGAGGGTCTCCGTGTGGCAACGCTGACGGTCCTCGGGGCAGGGCGCATGGGAACCGCGTTCTGTACGCCGCTGCTCGATCGCGGGCATCGCGTGCACCTCGTCGGGACGCACCTCGACGGGGAGTGGATCCAGGAGCTGCGCCGGACGGGCGTCCACCCCGGGCTGGGCACGCCGCTGCCCACCGGCGCGCGCTACGCCACGATCGACGGCCTGGCGGGCGCCCTGGCGGAGTCCGACGGCGTCGTGCTCGGAGTGAGTTCGCCGGGCATTCGCTGGGCCGGGCGGACGCTTGCCGGTCTGCTTCCGCCCGGCACCCCGGTCGCGATAGTGACCAAGGGCCTGGAGTGGGCCGACGGTCGGTTCGCGACCATGCCCGAGGTCTTCACGTCCAGGCTGCCGGCGGCGCTCCGGCCCAACGTCGCCCCCGTCGCCATCAGCGGGCCGTGCCTGGCCGGCGAGCTCGCCCGCCGGGTGGACACGTGCGTCGTGATGAGCGGCACGACACTCGAACGGGTCGCATCGTGGGCCGACCTGGCGAGAACGCCCTACTACCACGTGCGGGTCTCGTCCAATGCGCGGGGCAACCAGCTCGCGACGGCCCTCAAGAACGCCTATGCCATCGCGCTGGGGTTCGCGGCCGGCCAGCGCGGGCTGGACCGGCGCAGTGCCGCCCGCGACGTGGGGATGCAGGGGACGGCGAATTTCAACACGGAGTCGGCCATCTTCGCCCAGGCAGCGGCAGAGATCGACCGCCTCGTCCGCCTGGCCGGAGGTGAACCCGCGTCCGTCCTCGGGCTTTCGGGTGTGGGTGACCTCCTGGTGACCTGCCACGGCCGCAACCATCGCCTCGGGATGTGGCTCGGAGCGGGACTGCGGCTGGAGGCGGCGCTGGGCCGGATGGAAGGCGTCAGCCTGGAGGGCGTGAAGGCCGTCGGCGAGCTGGCGCGCGCCCTCCCGGCCCTCGAGGCTTCGGGCCGCATCGGCGACTCGGAGCTGCCGCTCGCCCGGCACCTCGTCGACCTCCTGGCCGGCGCGTCCCGCGGCGGGATCCCGTTCGACCGGTTCGACGCCTGACCGCCGACGGGCACCCCGCCTGCCTTCCGGCCGGGGATGGCCGGCGCCGGTCCGGTCGGACCGACCCTCAATCCCGGCGAGGTTCGAACAGCGCGAATGCGTTGCCTTCGGTGTCAGTGACGGCGATCCACCAGCCGAACCCGGGGACCTCGCGCTTCTCTCCGCTCACACCGCCGCCCAGCTCGCGGACCCGGGCGACCGACGCCTCGATCGAATCGACCTCGACGTAGTTGACGATCGTGGGAGCGACGTTGACGCCCCTCTTCCCGATCCCGCCCCCCACCGGATGTTCGCCGGTGGTGCGATAGACGAGGTAGTCCCCGAAGCCCTCCGATGTGCCGACATCCCACCCGAAAACGCCCGCGTAGAAGCCCCGGGCGCGCTCCAGGTCGTCGGCCGGGATCTCGATGTGCGTGTACTCACCGTGGGTCATGGTCATGCCTCCGCTGCACAGAGACGGTCGTCGGCCGGAACTGTCCGTCCGCCTCAGCCGCGCGTCAAGGCCGTCTCCTCGTGGCCCGGTCCATGACGGGCCACGAGGCCGAACGGTCCGACGCCGGGCGGCGCGGCCATCAGGCACCCGGTCAGCGTCCGGGGCGCACCACGGCTCCCGGCCTGCGTCCAGAGGCACGGCGGGTGCGCCCGTCGAACCACGCATCGCACCGACGCGGAGGGTGGCAACGGAGGCCTCGGACGAGCGCTTAGGCCTTGACCGGGCACCACGGCGCGCAGTACGATACGACTGCATACAATGCCATCCAGAGGTGTCGCGCCGGAGATGACGGGTACCCGGTGGAGCCAGCGTGGCGCGCGGCGCGATCCCGGTCAGCGGAGGTAGAACGTGGCCGAGGCGGTAGGCGAACGGTCACCCGGGCGCGAGCTGGCGGAGTCCCGCCCCTGGCGGGATGCCCGCGAGTGGATCGAGCGGGTTCGCGCCCTCGGGCAATTGCGCGACGTATCCGGCGTGGACTGGCAGACGGGGATCGGCGAGGTCACCGAACTCCTGGACCACGCGGTCGACAGCCCCTGCGTCCTCTTCGATGAGATCCCGGGCTATCCGCCCGGCTACCGCGTCCTCGTCAACTCGAACGGGACGCTCGAACGTCAGGCCGTGACGCTTGGGCTGGCGCAGGAGGAAGCGAATCACGAGGGCCTCCTGGCGTTCTGGCGCAAGGCCCTCGGGAACCTCACGCCGATCGAACCGGTGGAGGTCGCCACGGGCCCCGTCATGGAGAACATCCTCGAGGGACCGGCCATCGACCTGGGGGCCTTCCCCACGCCGCTCTGGCATCCGCTCGACGGAGGCCGCTACATCGGAACCGCGTCCCTCAACATCCTGCCGGATCCGGACTCCGACTGGGTGAACGTCGGGACGTACCGCAACCAGATCTTCAGCCGGGACGAACTCGGCCTCTACATCAGTCCCGGCAAGCACGGCAGGATCATCCGCGAGAAGTACTTCGACCGCGGCAAGCCGTGCCCGGTGGTCGTGGTCGTCGGGGCGGATCCGCTGCTCTTCCTCGCGGCGGCCGGTCCGGTTCCCTACGGCCAGAGCGAGTTCGCCTGGGCCGGGGGCCTGCGCGGCCAGGCGATCGAGGTCGTCCGCGGCCGCCACACCGGGATCCCGTTCCCCGCCGGCGCCGAGATCGCGATCGAGGGCTGGATGGATCCCGTGGAGCGCCATCCCGAGGGCCCGTACGGGGAGTTCCACGGCTACTACGCGAGCGGCGAGCAGCAGACCCCCGTCGTCCGCGTGGCGGCCATCTACCACCGGAACGATCCCATCCTCCTGGGCTGCCCGCAGGGCAAGCCGCCGCATGAGGACAACCGCTGGCTGGCCTATGTCCGCGCCGTCCAGGTGGAAACGCAGCTCCGCCAGGCGGGAGTGCCGCGCATCACCGGCGTCTGGTGCCCGCCCGAGGCGGCGGACCGTTTCCTCACCGTGATCGCGGTCGACCAGGCGTACCCGGGACACGCCACACAGGCTCTGCTCGTCGGCGGCCAGACCGGCGCCGCCGCGTACATGGGACGCTGGGTCATCGTCGTCGATCCCGACATCGACATCACGAACCTCGACGACGTCCTGTGGGCGATCATGACGCGCTGCGATCCGGAGCGCGACATCACGGTCATCCGGCGCGCGTGGAGCGGGCCGCTCGATCCCGCGATCCATCCGGACGAGCGCGGCTTCAACTCCCGCCTCCTGATCGACGCCACCAAGCCGTGGGAGTGGCTTGACCGCTTCGCGGAGCCGGTGGTGACCGCGGAGATGTCGCGGGCGACCCGCGAGCGGTGGGGCTGGATCCTCGACCCCGGTCGGCCGGACCCGCGCCGGCCATAACGAGCGGGCCGGATCGCTCCCGGAGCCAGTCCGCATCCACCCCACGAAGGGCCGTCGAAACGACCCAACGCCTACTCGACACTGAACAGGAGAGGTCACCAATGGCAGCCACCGTCGATCTCATCGTCAGGAACGGGACCGTCGTGACGTCCGACGCAACCTTCCCCGCGGACGTCGCCATCTCGGACGGCAGGTTCGTCGCGATCGCGGCACCCGGCCGGCTGGGCCTGGCGGCGGCGGAGGACTACGACGCGGCGGGCCAGTACGTGCTGCCCGGGGTCATCGACGGTCACGTCCACTTCCGCGAGCCGGGCTTCGAGTACAAGGAAGACTGGCAGACCGGGTCCACCGCGGCGGCCCACGGCGGCGTCACCACCGTCATCGACATGCCGAACACGAACCCCAAGACGGACACCGTCGCGGGCGTGGAGCTGAAGCGGCGGCTGGCCGAGGAGAAGTCCTACGTCGACTTCGGGATCATCGGGCTGCTGGTCCAGGACAGCGTGCCGGCCCTGAAGTCCCTGGCCGGAGCGGGCGTGCTCGGCTACAAGTGCTTCCTCGGCGAGACAATCGGCAACATCCCCGCACCCGACGACGGGATGCTGCTCGACGGACTGCGGGAGATCGCCGAGACCGGACTGCGGATCGGCTTCCACGCCGAGAACAACCAGATCATGCAGCACCTGATCCGGAAGCTGAAGGAGCAGGGCCGCACCGATCCGCTGGCGCACGTCGACTCACGGCCGGCGATCGCCGAGGTCGAATCGATTCAGCGGATGGGCCTCTTCGCCCGCCACACGGGCACCCGGATCCACATCTTCCACCTCTCGTCCCGCGAGGGGCTCGAGGTGATCGATGACTGGCGCGCCAAGGGCGTCGACATCACCTGCGAGACGGGCGCTCACTACGTCTTCCTCAAGGCCGAGGACATGGCCCAGGTCGGTTCGCGACTGCGGATGAACCCGCCGGTCCGCTACGGCACCGAGGGCCACGGGGAGGCCCTGCTCCAGGGCCTGCGCGACGGGCGGGTCAACATGATCGCGACGGATCACTCGCCGCACACCGCCGAGGAGAAGCTCAACGACGACATCTGGAAGGCGATCTCCGGCTTCCCGGGCGTCGAGACGAGCGTGCGGTTCTTCCTGACCTACGGCGTGAACGCCGGCCGGATGACCCTGCAGGAATACGTCCGGGCGAGCTCCGAGGGCCCGGCCAAGACGTGGGGGATCTGGCCGCAGAAGGGGCGGATCGCGGTCGGGTCTGACGGCGACCTCACGATCGTGGACCTTGAGCGGCGCGGCGAAATCCACGACGCGGATCTCCACAGCAAGAACGTCGTGACCCCGTTCGAGGGCTACGCCACGAAGGGCGCCCCGGTGGCGACGATCGTCCGCGGGCGCATCATCATGCGGGACGGCGTCATCGTGAACGGGCCCGCGGGACGCATGGTCCGGCCGGCCACCGTTGCCGGGCATGAGCCGTCGGCCGCGCCACTGGTCACCACCCCCGCGTGAGTTCGTATCTTCCGCCGGACTCCAGGGCGGCGGCGTTCCAGCGGGTCGACGCGCGGACGCTCGACGCGCTGCGGGCCGTCAGGAGCCTTGCCCCGACGGCATCGGACGTCCTGGAGGAGATGGGCTGGCGGCTGGCCGTCCCGGCGGCCCATCTCCCGCTGCGGACCGGCCGGCCGCCGATCGTGGGCCACGCGCTGACCGTGCGCTACCTCCCCGAGCGAACGACGGCAGGGCACCCGGAGCGGCCGCACGCGCCCTCGCACCTGGCCGGGTCCGGGCTGTTCGACCTGGCGTCGCCTGGCGACGTCGTGGTGATCGACGCCCAGGGCTCCGGGGAGTGCTCGGTGCTGGGCGGGATCGCGGCCAGGGCGGCCCAGGCGGCCGGTGTCGCCGGCTGTATCATCGACGGCGCGATCCGCGACATCGACGAGGTGGCCGAGACCGGGCTCGCGGTCTGGTCGGCCGCAGTCACGCCCAGGTCGGGCCGGCACTACCTCGAGGTCGTCGGCATCAACGGCCCGATCGTCTGCGGCGGCGTCCAGGTCCTGCCGGGCGACCTCGTCCTGGCCGACCAGAGCGGCATCTGCTTCGTCCCGAACGGCAGTCTCGACGAGGCCTGTGCCCGGATCATCCGGGCCGCGGCGGCCGAGCGGAACGCCGGCCGGTAGCGGGATCCTCCGGCCCGGCCCAGCGCGGGGAGAGCGACCGCTCCAGCGGGACCCCGAGCAGGTCGACGAGGCGGCCGACGGTGTGGTCCACCAGCTCCTCGATGGAGGTCGGGCGGAAGTAGAAGGCCGGTGACGGCGGACAGACGATGCCGCCGATCTCGGACACCTGGACCATCAGGCGCAGGTGCCCGAGGTGGAGCGGGGCCTCCCGCGGCACGAGCACCAGGCGGCGCCGCTCCTTGAGCGTGACGTCTGCTGCACGCTCGAGCAGGTTGTCGCTGGCGGAGAGGGCGATCGCCGAGAGGGTGCCCATCGAGCACGGGACGACGACCATCGCGTCGATCGGATGCGAGCCGCTGGAGATCGACGCTGCGATGTCGCCGAACCGGTAATGCCGGGTGGCCAGTCGCTCCACCTCGGTCGGGTCCCAGCTGGTTTCCACGCGGATCGTCTGCCGCGCGGCCGGGCTCATCACCAGGTGCGTCTCGACGGCGGGCTCCGCCGCCAGGACCTCCAGCAGCCGGATGCCGTAGACCACGCCGCTGGCTCCCGTCATGCCGACGATCAGGCGGAACGGATGCGTCATGAGCGCATCATAGCGCCCGTGTGGCGTCCGGTACGCCGATGTGTGCAATCGTACGCAGACCCTCGTGGCCGCCGACGCGGAGCCTTCCGACCGCCGCGCGCGCCACCGGCGGCCCGATCCCGAGACCTACTCGGGGGAGCCGGCGGCGCTCCCGGGCGTCGCGCCGCCGACGGCGGACGCCTGCATCGCCATGAAGATGCGCTCGGGCGTGGCCGGGGTCCGGGTGAGCATCACGCCCGTCGCGTCCCGGATCGCCGCGAGGATCGTGGGCGCGACGGGGTTGGCGGCGAGCTCGCCCAGGCCCTTGGCGCCGTAGGGCCCGGTCGGCTCCGGGTCCTCCACGATCCCGACCTGGATCTCCGGCACGTCGAGGGCGGTGGGCAGCATGTAGGTGGCGAAGCTGGGCGTCAGGACGTGGCCGTCCCGGAGCTGCACCTCCTCCAGGAGGCCGTAACCGATGCCCATTGCCGCCCCCCCGCTCGATTGACCCACGGCCGCGGCGGGGTTGATGGCCCGGCCCACATCGTTGAAGGCCGCGTACCCGAGAACACGGACCCTGCCCGTGTCGGTCTCCACCTCGACGAGCGCAGCGTGCGCGCCGAGCCCGTAGGCGCCGTGTGGGGCACCCTGCATGGTCTCGGGATCGAGCGGCGTGGTGGGTGCGATGAAGCTGCCGGTGGCGACGACTCCCTGCCTGCCACGGGCGAGCACCAGCTGGGCGATCGTCCGGTGGTGACCCGGATCGCCCCGCACGCTCACGATGCCGTCGCGCAGCTCCAGGTCGTCCACGGAGGCCTCGAGATCCTCGGCGGCCATCTCCAGGATCCGGCGACGGGCCTCCTCGCCGGCGAGCCGGGTCGCGTTGCCGGAGATGTAGGTGACGCGGCTCGCGGTCGTCGCCTCGCAGTCGGGCGTGACCGCGCTGTCGTCGGTGATCACGCGCACGCGGTCGACGGGGACGCGGAGCTCCTCGGCCGCGATCTGGGCGAGGACCGTGTCCGACCCCTGCCCGATCTCGACGGCGCCGCACACGACGCTGACGCCGCCGTCCTTGGCGACGTTGACGATGGCGATCCCCTCGGACGGCTTGCGCGCGCTGCCGGTCCCGTGCCAGCTGGCCGCCACGCCGACCCCGCGGGTCCGGCCGGGCGGCGCCTTGCCGACCTCCGCCCGGAAGACCCGGGCGGCGGCGCCTGCCCGTCCGAGTGCTTCCTTGATGCCGACGCTGCTGGTGAGCACCTGGCCGGTGGCCGTGGCCAGGCCCACGTCGAGCGCGTTGCGCAGGCGGAGCTCGACGGGGTCGATCCCCAGGCGATGGGCGATCTCGCCCAACAGCTGCTCGATCGCCACCGAGACCTGCGGGACACCGTAGCCGCGCATGGCGCCGGCCGGCGGATTGTTCGTGAAGACCGCGAAGCCGTCCACGTGCACGTTCGGCACCGCGTACGGACCGCTGCAGTGCGTGGTCGACTTGCCCATGACGGAATTCCCGGTGACCAGGTAGGCACCGGTATCGGAGATCAGCCGGGCCTGGACCGCCGTGAGCATCCCATCCGCCCGTGCCCCGACCCTGAAGTGCATCCGGTAGGGGTGGCGCTTGATCGACGCGGAGATCGACTCGCCGCGGGTCCAGGTGACCTTCACCGGACGGCCGGTCCTGAAGGCAAGGAGCGCCGCATGGCACTGGGCGAGCGGGCTGCCGAACTTGCCGCCGAAGCCACCGCCCGTCGTCATCTGGATGACGCGAACCCGGGCCGAGGGCAGGCCGAGGATGCGCGCCACCTCGTCGCGATCGTAGTGGATGTACTGGGTCGCCGCGTACACGATGACCGACCCATCCGGCTCGAGCGCGGCCACCGCGGACTCGGGCTCGATGTAGGAGTGCTCGATGAGCTGCGTGGTGAAGTCACCCTCGACGACGACGTCCGAGGCGGCGAACCCCGCATCGACGTCGCCCTTCCGGAGCTTCGTCCGCGTGGCGACGTTCCCTTTCGGATACAGCGTCGGAGCGCCATCCGCCATCGCTTCGACCGGGTCGTGGACGGCGGGCAGCGGTTCGTACTCGACCACGACCGCCGCGGCCGCCTCCTCGGCGGCCTGCCGTGTCTCCGCGGCCACCACGGCCACCGGCTCGCCGACGAAACGGACGACGTCCCCGGCGAGGACGGGCTGGTCCTTGACGACCGGGCCGATGGTGTTGGCGCCGGGGATGTCGCGCGCGGTCAGGACCGCGCGGACGCCCGGGACGGCGAGGGCCGGCGCCGTGTCGATCGAGAGAATCCGCGCATGCGCCAGGCGGCTCCGCGTGGCGCAGCCATACAGCATCCGCGGCAGCGCCAGGTCGTCGGCGTAGCGGGCTCGCCCGGCTGCCTTGGCCGGCGCGTCGCGCCGCTGGACGCTGGTACCGACGACGCTCTCGCTCACCTCGCGCCCCCGATCTCGTCGGCGCTCCCGCCGGCCGCCATGATCGCCGAGACGATCTGCGTGTAGCCGGTGCAGCGGCAGAGGTTCCCGGCGATCGCCTGGCGGACCTCGCGCTCGGTGGGTTCCGGATTCTCCTCGAGCAGCGCCGCCGCCGACACGACCATGCCGGGCGTGCAGAAACCGCACTGCACGGCCGCGTGCTCAACCAGAGCCTGCTGGACCGGATGGAGCCCACCCGCCGGCGTCAGCCCCTCGACGGTCACCACCGTGGCGCCGTCGGCCTCGACGGCCAGGGTCAGGCAGCTCGGCACGACTCGCCCGCCGAGCATCACGGAGCAGGCTCCGCAGTCCCCCGCGTCACAGCCGCGCTTGGTCCCGGTCAGCAGCAGGTCGTCGCGCAGGAGGTCCAGCAGCGAACGCTCGGATGGCACGACCGCCTCGTGAAGCTCGCCATTCACGGTGACCCGAATCGCGACGGGGGCCGGCCTGGCGCTGACCACGCTCACGATGACACCCCTTCCAGGGCCCGGCGCACGAGGGACCGGACGATCGCCCGCCGGTAGTCGGCAGAGCCGCGGACATCGCTGATGGGCCGAGCCTCCTCGGCCGCCATGTCGGCCGCCCGGGCGATGGCCTCGGGGCCGGCCGCAGCGCCCCGCAGCGCCCGTTCCGCCTCGGGCACCCGGATCGGCGTGGGCGCCACCGAGCCCAGCCCGATCCGGACCTCCTCCCAGGTCTCGCCGCGCGGATCCAGCCGCGCCAGCACGGCCACCCCGACGATCGCGATGTCCATGGCATTCCGTGGCCCGTGCTTGAGGTAGACCGCCCGCGAACGAGCGGCCAGGGCCGGAACGGAGAACCCGGTCAGGATCTCGCCCTGGAGGATCGTCCGACCGGGACCGGCGAAGAGGGCCGCGATCGGGATACTGCGTTCGCCTCCCGGTCCGACGGCCGTGGCCGTCGCGTCCAGGACGAGCAGCGGTGGCGCCAGATCCGCCGCCGGGGACGCATTGCAGATGTTGCCGCCGATGGTGGCCTTGTTGCGCACCTGCACCGAGGCGAGCATCCCAGCCGCCGAGGCGAGGATCGGGAACCGCTCACGGACCAGGGGTGAGCGCTCGACATCGCGGACGGAGACGAGCGCGCCCAGCGTCAGGTACCCTGCCGTGTCCACCGCGACCGTCGAGAGCCCGTCGATCCGCTTGATGTCGACCAGGCAGGCCGGCTTCAACCCCCGCTCGCGCATGGCGATCAGGAGATCGGTGCCGCCGGCCAGGATCCGAGCGTCCGGCTCGTGGCGACGGAGGAACGCCAGCGCATCCTCGAGCCGGGTCGGCGCGACGTACTCGAATGGATGGATCATCGGGAGCCGTCCGCAGACGACCGGTTCCCGTCCTCGGGAACATCTCCACGCTTCCGGCCGGTCATCGCGTCGTCCACGTCTCTCCTCTCGCCCCGGGCTCGGGCCGGCGCGATCACAGGCGGTGGGACGCCCTGGGTTTGTATGCAGCAGTATCTTACTGCGCTCTTGCTCGGTCAACTCGACGCCGGTCGAGGGATGCCCGGTCGGGAGAGCCGCAGGCGCCCCCCGGATCTTGCCCCCCGGCCGGCCCCGTGCGCCGTCGACGGGTCCGCAGCCCGGCGCTGCCGCGGGAGGCGCAGAAGTGCCGACGAGCGCTGCCGAACGGACAGCGTTGACGGCGGCGCCACCGGGTATATAGAATGCCGTCGTATACCGTTGTTTGGACAACTGATCGGGACCCGGGCGCCGCGCCCGCCCGAGCGAGCGGGACGGTGCGATGCCCGGGCCATTGTCCTTCTACCATCCGGAGACGACCGCCGACGCGGTGCGCCTCCTCGCCGAGCTCGGCGAGGACGGGAAGGTCGTGGCCGGTGGGACCGCCCTCACCCTCCTGCTCCGCCAGGGCCTCATCACGCCCCGGGCGCTCGTGAGCCTTGCCCGAGTCGGCGGCCTTGCCGGGATCGAGGTCCGGGACGGCGATCTGCTGCTCGGTGCCCTGGTTCGCCACCGCGAGGTGGAGACGAGCCAGCTCGTTCGAGCGCAGCTGCCAGTGGTGGCCGACACGTTCGGCAAGGTCGCGAACGTCAGGATCCGGAACGTCGCCACGGTGGGTGGCGTCCTCGCCGAGTCCGACTACGCCTCGGATCCGCCCGCCCTGCTCCGTGCGCTCGACGCCGTCGTGGAGACCGTCGGCCCGGCCGGCGAGCGCTCGATCCCGATCGCCGACTTCTTCGTCGCGTTCTACGAGACGTCGCTGCACCCGGACGAGATCGTGACGGGCGTCCGGATCCCGGTTCTGCCCGAAGGCACCGGAGCCGTGTACGAGAAGTACGTGACGCGCTCCTCGGAGGACCGGCCCTGCGTGGGAGTCGCGGCCGTGGTCCGGGTCGAACCGGACGGGACCTGCCGGGACCTCCGCGTGGCCGTCGGGGCCGCGGCGGAGGTCCCGCAGCGCTTCCGCGAGGTCGAGGAACGGGGCGTCGGCAGCCGGCTCGAACCCGACGTCATCCGCGATGTGGCCGATCGCTACGCAGCGGCCATCGAGCCGCTGGGCGACATCCGGGGGTCGGCCTGGTATCGCCGGGAGATGGTCCGGGTGTGGGTGGGGCGGGCGATCGAGTCCGCGCACCGGGAGGCGCTGAGGAGCGGCCATGACTGACGTCTTCGCGCACCGGGGCACCGTCCAGCCCGGCGAGTTCCCGGGCATGATCGACGCGCGCCAGCGCGTCACGGGCCGGGTCCCCTACACCATCGACGTCGGCCTGCCGCGGATGCTGCACGCGCGCCTGCTCCGGAGCACGCTGCCCCACGCCCGCATCGTCCGGATCGACACCTCCCGGGCGCGCGCCCTGCCGGGGGTGCTGGCGGTCCTGACAGGCGCCGACCTCTCCGCCCGACCCGACCTGTCGCCCTATCACGGGCCGATCTTCCGGGACCAGCCGGCCCTCGCGATCGACAAGGTTCGCCACGTCGGGGAGCCGGTGGCGGCCGTCGCGGCCCTGGACCTTGACATCGCCCGGGAGGCGATCGGCCTGATCGAGGTCGAGTACGAGGAGCTGCCCGCCGTCTTCGACATCGACGCCGCCCTCGCCCCGGGCGCGCCGCTGGTGCACGAAGGCCCGCCGCGCCTGGGCCCGACGTTCGCCGACATCATCGTGACCGCGACCGGCGACTCGAACATCTGCAACCACTTCCGCCTGCGCAAGGGGGACGTCGAGCGCGGCTTCGCGGAGGCCGACGAGGTCTTCGAGGACGTGTTCACAAGCCCACCGGTGCAGCACGTGCCACTCGAGACGCACGCCTGCGTCGCGGACGTCCACGACGGCAGCGTCACCGTCTGGGCGACCTCCCAGGCCCCGTACATCCTCCGCGCGCAGCTGGCGGAACTCTTCGGCATTCCGGAGGCCCGGGTCCGGGTGATCGTCCCGACACTCGGGGGCGGCTACGGCGCCAAGGTCTACCCGCAGATCGAGCCGATCACGGCGCTCCTGAGCGAGGCGACGCGGCGACCGGTTCGACTCCACCTCAGCCGCGAGGAGGAGTTCGTCACCATCACCAAGCACGGCGCCCGGATCCGCATGCAGACGGGCGTGACGCGGGATGGGAAGATCGTCGCCCGGAAGAGCACCTGCCACTTCAACACCGGGGCGTACGCGGATATCGGCCCCCGGCTCATCAAGAACGGCGGGTACGGGACCGGCGGGCCCCACGCCATCCCGAACGTGTGGGTGGACTCCTACGCCGTCTACACGAACACGGTGCCCGCCGGTGCCTTCCGGGGCTACGGCATCTCCCAGGCGGCCTGGGCGTACGAGACACAGATGGACATGATCGCCGAGCGTCTCGGCCTCGACCCGCTCGAGTTCCGCATGCGGAACCTGCTCGTCGACGGCCAGACCGTCATGACCGGAGAGAAGATCCACGACGCCCACTTCCGCGAACTCCTGACGAACGCCGCCCGGGCCATCGGCTGGGATCCCGCAGAGGGCCCGCAGCGCGTCGGCCGCAAGGTCCGGGCGAAGGGTCTGAGCTGCATCATCAAGGGAACCGTCACTCCCTCGACCTCCACGGCAGCCGCGAAGCTCGGCGAGGACGGCAGCCTCCAGGTCCTGACCAGCGCCGTCGAGATGGGCCAGGGGCTTCTCACCGCCATGGCCATCATCGCGAGCGAGCGACTCTCGCTGCCGATCGAACGGATCGCCGTTTCCCGGCCGGACACCGATGTCACGCCGTACGAGCAGCAGACGAGCTCGAGCCGCGGGACCTTCTCGTCGGGCACCGCGGTCGGCGGGGCGGTGGACGCGATCCGCGACCAACTCCTCGAGCTCGCGTCGACGGCGTTCGAGGTGAGCGTCCGGGACCTGGAGCTTCGGGACGGGTTCGTGCGCGTCAAGGGGTCGCCGACGCGCGCCGCCGCATACGGGGACCTCGTGCGCCGGTCGCGCTCCGGGAACCTGCTCGGCACCTCGACGTTCCGGACGGAGGGCGGGCTCGACCCGGAGACCGGCCAGGGAATCGGGTCGGTGCACTGGCACCAGGCGGCCGGGGCCGCCGAGGTGGAGGTCGACCTGGATACCGGACGGGTGGAGCTGCTGCGCTACCACGCCGCGGTCTACGCCGGGCGCGTCATCAACCCGGTGCAGGCGGAGCTGCAGACCGAGGGGAACGTCACCTTCGGCGTTGGGCAGGCGCTCTTCGAGGAGATGCGCTACGACGAGGGGCAGCTCCAGAACGGGAACCTCGCCGACTACATGATCGCGAGCATCGAGGACCTGCCGCGGAGCCTGGAGGTCGAGGTCGTGGAGCATCCCGAGGTGAACGAGATCCACGGGATCGGCGAGACGTCGCTCCCGCCGGTCATGCCGGCGATCGGCAACGCCGTCTACCGGGCCACCGGCGTCCGGATCAAGGACCTGCCGATCACCCCCGAGAAG
>JAJYJR010000717.1 GCA_021789355.1 Chloroflexota bacterium
CCAGGATGATGAGCCGGCTCGATCGTTTCAATTGAGTGCTCCCCACGCTCCCCTAGGTGACAGGCGGCAACACTGTAGCACCCCACCCGGTGCGTTCGACCCTACGAATCTCCCATGACCCGGGGCATTCCGGGGTCGGTACTGGCGTGCCGTCCCGATGGCTGTGCCCCGGATACGGAAGAGCGCCAGCCACGTGGCTGGCGCTCTTCCGGGTTCGCCGACCTGTGTCAGATCGACGCGCCGATCGTGCTCAGGATGTTGCTGACCTGGTGGCCCAGGAAAATCAGCGCGACAATGGCGATGATCGCGATGAGTGCAAGGATCAGGGCATATTCCGCGAGGCCCTGACCCTCTTCGCGATCGAAGAAGCGGGCGACGAGATACTGAACGAGCGCCATGTGCTGGATCCCTCCTTTCCTTCGAACTCGGTCCACCGGGACCGGGGGCACAGTATGCACCGCGGTTCTGCCAGGAGTCCACTGGGAATCAAGTACTGGGCAGATTCCGTTGCGGGTCCGCACCGCGATCAGACCGCGCTCGCGACGCTGTTCCCGATGGTGCCGAGTATGGTGCTGAGGTTGTGGCCGAAGAACGCCAGCGAGACGACGGCGACGACGGCGATCAACGCCAGGATCAGAGCGTATTCGGCCAGTCCCTGTCCAGACTCCGTCTCGCGATCTGGCGGGGAGAGAGCATACATTCCCCAACCTCCGATCCGATCGGCTCGATACGAGCCGGATGACAACATGCCGGCCGGATGACACCCGGGTCGACACGCGGACGCTACGCGAACCGGGGGTGGCGCACAAGCCTCCCGATGGTCCCATGCCGAGAGCGGCGAGCGGCAGCGGTGCCTGCCTACACCGTGCCCCGACGCTCAGCTCGGCAGCTCGGCCGCCAGGTCCAGGCAGCGTCCCTCGTCGCTGAGGCGCGCCTCGATCCCCAGCGAGCGGGCTCGCTGTTCGATGTCGCGCCACGTCGCGGCGGGCAGCCCCTGCGCGCGCGGCGGCTCGGGCCGGGGTGCGCGCGCGGCTTCGTCCTCGCGCTGCTCGCGGATCATCGCCGCCAGCGCGGGCGGCAGGTCCTCGCCCTGTTCGCGCGAGCCGCGCCGGCGCCTGGTGCTCGCCGCCGCCGGGCGCTCCTCGTCCGGTGATGCGTCGGCATCGGCAGCGGTGACCCCCGCCGGCAGCGCCAGCACGGTCTCGGCCGTGTGAGTCGCCTGGAGGTGCCCCGCCAGCGACGCAGGTTCCCAGGTGAGCGAGAGCGAGACACGGTCGGGCGCCGTCTCGAGGTACGCCACGGTCGCCTGGTCGAGGATGCGGAACAGGCCGGTCTCGAGGTCGATGTCCAGCCTGCGGTCGGCGCCCACCGAATCGAAGTCAACCGGGATCTGCGCGTCGCGCCCGCGGTCCCGGGCGAGCCGCCGCAGCGTGGGGACCAACCCGAGATCGTCGAGCACCATGGGGCGCACGTTGAAGATGAAGGTCTTGGTCGCATCCAGCGCGTGCTGCACCACGTCGATCAGCGCCTGCGCCTCGCGCACCCCCGCCTCGGGGTCGCGCGCGACCAGCCGCTCCACGATCTGGGCCTGCAGCACGATGTTGGCCAGGCTCTGCGCCGGCCCGTCGTGCATGGCCCGGGCGATGTCCCGCCGCATGTCCTCCTGCGCCGAGAGGATCGCGCGCGACACTCCGGCCGAGACGGGGAGCGCTTCGAACTCGTCGCCGGACCCCTCCGGCGGCACCCACTCGGCCGCCGCCCGGAGCGCCACCACGAGCTCGGCGAGGTGGTCGCGGTAGCGGAGGAGGACCTTTTCCTTGCCCGCCAGCACGTCGACCTGCGCCTCCATGAGGGCGCTGCGCCGGGTCAGCGTCAGCAGCTGCGCCACCGCCTCGCGCAGCTCGTCGGGGTCGGCGTCCTTGCGGCTCTGCATGGCCGACAGCCGCTCGCCCGCCTGGACGCGCCGCTGTTCGTGGCGCGTCGCTTCCGCCCGGGTCTGCTGCTCGAGCATCGCGATCTCGGTGAGCTCGCGCCCGAGCCGCTCGAGTTGCTCCTCGGCACCGCCGAGCGCGGCGGGCACCGGCCGGACGGTCGCGGCCGCCTCCCCGCCCGGAGTGTTCGCCTCCTCGCCCGGCGCGACAGCCTGCCCCTGGGGCCCGGCTACCGGCTCGTCCGGCCGGCCCACTCAGTCCTCCGGGACCCGGATCCAGCCCTGCCGCATCGCGTACACCACCGCCTGCGTGCGGTCGTTCACCGACAGCTTGCGCAGGATGCTGCTCATGTGGTTCTTCACGGTCTGCTCGCTGATCGAGAGCTGGAAGGCCACCTGCTTGTTGGTCATGCCCTGCGCGATGTTGTCGAGGATCTCCACCTCGCGCGGCGAGAGGGGGGCGAAGATCGGTTGCGACTCCTGCCCGTAGATCGAGAGCTCCCGGAACTCCTTGAGGACCCGGCTGGCCACCGCCGGACGCGCGAAGACCTTGTCGTTGATCAGGTACTCCCCGCCGCCCACCCGGCGGATGATCGCCACCAAGTCGTCCGGCGCGACGTCCTTGAGGATGAACGCGGCGGCCCCGGCCTTGATCGCGTCGAACAGCGAGTCCTCGTCCTCGTTCTGCGCCAGCACGATCACCGAGGCGCTGGGGAGCCCGCGCTTGATCCGCGCGGTGGCCTCGATGCCGCCCGGCGCGGGGAGCGAGAGGTCCATCAGGATGATGTCGGGGGCGAGCTCGTCAGCCACGTCGATGGCCCGCTGGGCGTCCTCCGCCTCGCCGACGATCTCCAGGTCGGGCTGCTCGCCGAGCGCGTTGCGCAGGCCCAGCCTGAAGAAGGGATGGTCGTCGACCACCAGGATCTTGAGCACCGCGCCTCCTCGCCGGTCGGGCATGGTCCGTCGCCGATCCGGTCCCTGGTAGCCCTCCGGCATGTCCCTACCTCCTGTCTGTCCCTGCGGGGATCGTAACGCAGACGCGCGCGCCCGCCGAGGGGTTCGACTGGAGCTCGAGGCGCGCCCCGATCAACTCCGCGCGTTCGCGCATGAAGCGGAGCCCGAAGCTCCGGTTGGCCCCCTCGCGGACCACGCCCGGGTCGAACCCGCGTCCGTCGTCGATGATCTCGAGCACCCACTCGCCGTCTGCATCGTCCGCACCACGCGTCGAGATGCGCACATGATGCGCGTCGGCGTGGCGGCGCACGTTCTGCAGCGCCTCCTGCACGATGCGGAGCAGCGCGGTCTGCTGGGTGTCGCCGAGGCGCTCGGGAGGCGCGGCGAGCAGCAGGTCCACGTCCACGCCGGTGGCGGCCTCGAGGGCGCCCGCCTGGTCGCGGATCGCGCCGTAGAGGCCGATCTCGTCGAGCAGCGGGGGCCGCAGCTGGGTGATGAAGGCGCGCACGTCCCCGAGCTCGCGGCGGAGCAGGTCGCGCAGGTAGCGGATCTCGGCCCGCGCGGCCGCCGGGTCGCGATCCAGCATCCGGTCGATGTACTCGACCTGGAAGATCGCGTTGGTCAGCGCCTGGGCGGGGCCGTCGTGGA
>JAJYJR010000718.1 GCA_021789355.1 Chloroflexota bacterium
GAGGTGAGCCTGGGCAGCGCCGACGACCTGGAGCGCGCCACGGCCCTGGCCCTCCGGCGCATCGACGCCGGCATGGACGCGGGGTTCCCGCTCATCTCCCGTACCGCCTTCGGCCAGGCACAGCCGGCGTCGCTGCGCGATCTCGCCGCCGCCGCGGCCACGGCCACCCTGACGACCCAGCGGGCACGGGTGGAGCGGCTGCTGGCCGAGCACGAGCCCGAGCTGCGCGCCCTGGCCGCCCGCATCGTCGCGGCCGAGCACGGCCAGTTGGGCGGCCAGGAGCTACGCCGCGCCCTGCTCGAGATCGGACTGCCCGATCCGGGGCCCGTCCTCGAGGGCGGTGCCCACCTCTGATTGCTCGCGGTCGCCCGGAGCGCGTTCCGTCAGGACGGGGTGGCGACGAAGAGGGCGGGCAGCGCCCGCGCCTCCTCAAAGACCCTGACCCGGCTCGCGCCGTGCGCCTCCACGGTCGCGCGTCCGAACGCTTGAACAGAGGCATGGTCATACGAAACGACGTGGCACACGCCACGCGCGGCGACTTCCGAGTGATCTCGAGCCGTCACCTCGACCGCCCCGAAGGCGTTCACGCGCGCCGCGCCGTTGGCATCGACGCGAAGACCGCGACTCGATGCCGCCTTGACGCCGGCATGGCCACTGGCGCTCACGGTCGTCTCCTCGAAGGCCTCGACCGTTGCATCTCCCCTCGCCACAACAGAGGCGCGGTCATGAAGGATGACCCGAGCCTGTTGAGATGCAGTCACGGCGGCCTCGCCGCGCGCCAGCACGGACCCCTGACCAGCGACGTCAACGACGGCCTGCTCCTCGGCGGTTACGAATGCGGAGCCTGTCACACGAACGCGAGCTCGCTCACGGGCCACGACTTCGTGGCCGCTGGCGACCACGAAGGAACCGTTGCCGCGACACACCGCCACGCGCATCCCTTGCGACGGCGATGCGAGGGCGCGATCCAGTTCCGTCTGGTTGAAGACGTCCAAAGACTCCATGACAGTAGCTTTCGGCGGCCGGCGGCTCCGCGTCAAGAGATCGGGCGGGTGGTGCCCAATCTCCCGCGCTCAAGCACGTCCGGCGGCGCCGCGCTTCACGGCGGCGGCCAGTCGCCGCCGCTGGGTGGTCACCGCCCAGCCGGTCGAGCCCTCGGTGGGGGACCCACCACCTGACACGCCGAAGGGAGCCTCAGGACCGCTCCGCGCGGGTGCGCGCCGCCGCGGCGCGTCCGAGCAGCCCGGCCGCCTCCCACCAGTCCGCGGCGTCGAGCGCCCAGGTCGGGTCCGCGTGCCGTTCGCTGCGGTGCCCGTTGCCGGACAGGGCCGCCTCCCGCGCGGCCGCCTCGGCCGCCCGCATCCGCTCGCCGGCCTGCTCCCAGGCCGTGTGCGCCAGGGCGTGGTCACCGCCCCGCGTCGCAGCCTGCGCGAGCCGGGTCCAGGCCGCCCGCTCGCCGGCCATGGTCTCGGCCACGGCGGCATCGAGCCACTCGTCCCGGCTCGCGCGCAGGCGCGCCTCGCGGAGCCAGGCCGCCTTCGCCGCCGAGCGCCGACCCAGCCGCGCGAAGGCGACCGCGAGGGCGGGCCAGCCCAGTGTCATCGGCCCCTGCGCGAGCACCTGGGTCCAGGCCGCCCGGGCCCGTCGCGGGTCGTGGGCGCGCTCGGCATCAATCGCGGCCAATAGCCAGTCGCCCGCCGCAGCGTCGCGTGCGGCCAGCCGCAGCCACGCCTCGCGGGTGGGTTCGCGAGGCGCGGGCGGATCGAACAGGCGAAAGTGGGTCGGGGGCTCTGGCGCGCCTTGCATGGGACACCTCGCCATTCTGGGGCCGCCGGAGAGGAGGCGGCCAATCATCGGGAGGCTCGGCGAGACGAGGGCCAAGTCAATGGTTGCGGAATCCGGCACCGTCCAGGCGAAGCCTGGAGGTACCGGAGGGCAGGGCGTGCCCGCCGGCGCCGTCTTGGTTGTGATGAAGACAGCCCACAGGTGACTACCGGTCTACAACGGCCGAGTGCTCCAGGGCGTGGACCCGGCACCTGGGCGCGAGGCCGTCGCGCAGACGCTTGAGTGCCGGAGCCCCGCCGTTATGCTGGCAGCGATCGTTGCGTTGACCCCCCTGAACCCGCGGCCGGTCCCTGCGTCCCTCGCCGGTCCGGACGACTTCGGGCGGCGCGCGCCGCGGTGATCGGGGCCTCGCTGGCGATCGGGGCGGTGCGCCCGGCCATCGCCTGGGGCGGACCCGGGCAGGAGGAGCCGCTGATGACTCCGGGAGTCAGCACCCTCTTCGGCGGGCTCGTGCTGGAGCTGTTCGTCGCCGTCCGCGGACGGGCCGGTTTCGCCGTCTGCTCAGGATGCGGGCTGCCCTACGTGCCCGACCGCCGGCCGCGGGCCGGGGCATTCGGGAACCCGCGCGCCAACTACTGCCCCACGTGCCGGAGCAAGCACGCTACCCAGAATGCAGCGGCGAAACGCTGGCGCGACAAGCACCCTGGCTACTCTCGCGACCATCGAGCACGGGCGCGACAGGCAGGCCTCGCACCGGAAGGCGCGCCTCGCCAGAGCCGGTGATCCGCGCGTCAGATTCATCGCAGCGGGTGCGGGCGAGGCCAATGCCAGCACAGGAGCACTGACGCCTGGCTGGCATCCTGGCACCGCCAAACCGGTAGGATCTTGCACAACCAATCACCCTAAGCGGGGAGTCACCTAGTGGGACCGACGGTGGTGATGCTCAGGCCCGCGGCGGCCCGCCGTCATGATCGGCGTGGGCGGCCAACCCCCGTGGCAGCGGCTCGGGGTGTCCGTCGTTCCGTCTGCAGACCATGAGTCGACCGTCCCGAGGTTCTCGCGCCGGCAGCCGCCGTCTTGATCGCCGTTGGGGCGTGGTTGATGTCCTGATGGTGTTCGTGGCCGCGCACGCACTGTACGGCGGGTAGCAGGGCTGGCCGTGGCGACCGAGCTCGCGTCGCTGCTCCGGCCATGACCATGAGCGGGTGGCTGAGCATCGCCCTCGACGGTGCGTTTGCCGGCTGGCTCAGCTGGCTCGGCCTTGCCTCCGTGTGGCCTGCGCTGCGGGCCGGCGGGGCTCGTCGGACGCTGCTGGCGCTCGTCGCCGCCTGTATCGCCGCGCCCTCCTTGCTGACGGGCCTCTCCGCGGTCGCCGCTGTCCGGGCCGCCATCTGGCCGTCCGGCATGCTGGTGCTCATCGCCTGGTTCACGAGCCCCTATCTCGTGCGCGTCACCGGAGGGCCCCGACCGTCCCACAACGATCTGACCGACGTCACGCGATGTGTGCAGGAGGCCAACGAGCACTTCGCCGTGGGCGACATCGACGCCTGGCGTGCGGAGCTCGGGAAGCTCGACGCGCTCCGGACGCCCACGACGGAACGCTACATCGATCTCTGGCAGCGCTATGCCGCCGAGGAAGTCGAGCGACGCGCCGGCGTGCGTCGGTCGAGCCTGGAGACCCTGGAGGCCATCCGGACGACGGCCGCCGAGATGACGGCCCGGGTGTTCGGCCTGCGCCCA
>JAJYJR010000719.1 GCA_021789355.1 Chloroflexota bacterium
GCGCTCACCGCGATCGCCGGGGCCGCGCTCACGGCACGCTGGTGGACCCGGGCCGACCAGCAGTGACGCGCGGGGAGCGGCGAGGGCGGCGTTGCCGCCGCCCTCGCCTTTCGACCATTGAAGGTCCGGCTCCGGGCACCTTCGGCGGCGCCCGAACCTCTTGTATCTCGCGTCCGCACCGGGTTCGGGGCAGAGACGACCGCATGGTGTCGGTTGATGCGCGTCCCCGGCTCGACCCCGGGAACATCCGGCCCGTCTGCAAGGGGATGCAAGGCGATCCGCTATGGACGGGGCCATCCCGGCGTCGGACCGTGGGCCTGTAGCGCACCGGTCGTGCAGCGACGGATGCGCGCGACCGGCCTCGCGACGCCACGTCCGGCGTCGGGGCCGGGTGACATCCACGGGCCGCCCGACAGGATCGTCGTCGTCGGCCAGAAGGGGGGCCACGTTGAAGGACCGGGCTACTGCGTTCCTGGTGTCCGCTCGGTCGCGGACGCTGACCGTGATGACCGCGGCGATTCTGCTCGGATCGACCATGGCGGCCGCACCGGTGCTCGCGGGCGCCGCGGGCGCGGCGAGCACGGCCGGCCTCGTCGCCGCGCCGGCCACGGTGTGCGCCGATGCACCGACGCTGGTCACCCTCACGGCGACCTTCCCGGGCCCGGCGAGGACGATCGGCGTCATCGCGCCCGCCGGGGCCACGATCGCCGCCGACTCGCCCGCCACTCCGATCGCGACCTCCACCGGCGGCGCCGCGACGCTGCAGGGCAACGGTGACATCCTGGTCAGCGGCTTCTCCCTGGCCGCCGGCACCCCGGTCACCGTGAGCTTCTACGCCACCGAGACCTCCGCCGCGAGCTGGCTGGTGCAGGGCGACGGCGACACGGGCGAGGGCGTTCCCGACTCGGACAACGCCGGCGACAACGGCGACGACTACGTGGGCACGACCTCCACCACCCTCGACTCCGGCTGCCATCTCGTGTTCACGGCGCAGCCGGCCTCCACCGCCCTGAACGGCGGCGCAGCCCCCATCTCCCAGCTGCTCGGCGGCTCGCACGCGAGCCCCGTGACGGTCCAGGTGGTGGACAGCGCGGGCCACCCGCAACCGGTATCGACCGGCGTGAGTCTCGCGCTGAGCGCCGACGCGGCGCTGTCCGGCAACGTGGCGCAGACATCCGCCACCGGTTCGGCGTCGTTCGGAAGCCTGGCCAACGACCTGGCGGGCACGAACCTGACGCTGACCGCGAGCGCCCCGGACCTCGCGTCCTCCTCGCCGTCCGGCCAATTCAACATCTATACGAGCGGCACGGTCTGCAACGGCGACTGCAGCACGTCGCCCAAGCCCGGCTTCACCCTGTCCGCCACGAACGGGACCGGCGGCTTCCTGGCGGCTTCGCTCCCGCCGTTCATCCTCAGCTGCTCGCGACTGGGGTACGGGTTCTACCCCGGCATCCCGGGGACGACCACGCTGGGCGTGGCATACGTCAACGGCACGACCACCAAGACCGTGACGCTGTTCGTCGCGCGCTCGCTTCTCACGACGTTCCGGGCGAAGCTGCTCGCACTCCACTACCTGGTCTGTTTCTCGTCTCCGACCACGTTCCGGACGTTGTACGGATTCAACGCCCTGCTCGATCCCACCACGACCTCGCTCGTGGGCGACGGGCAGAACTGGTACACGGGGCTGCTGCCCGACTGCGAGGACGTTGGGTCGGTCGCGCCATGCGTCGTGAGCCGGACGTGGTCGACCGCCCCGCGCGACGGCCTGTACGTCACGGTGCTCGCCCCGGCTGGCGACCCCTGGTTGCGATAGGTTCGCACCACGGAGGGCCGCCCCGCGAGCGCGTGGGGCGGCTCGCTCCGGTTCGGTCCGGAATCACGGGCGTCACCGCTCCCGCGCGACGGTGACCGCCGACACGCACCGGGCGCCCGACTCGTAGAGGGCCCTCGCGCAGGCCGAGAGCGTCGAACCCGTGGTGACGATGTCGTCGACGAGCAGGACGTGTCGCCCGCGCACCGCGCCGCGATGCTCCCGCCGGACCTCGAACGCGTGACCCACGTTGGCGGCCCGCCCGGCGCGTCCGAGGCGGTACTGGGCGGCCGTCGCCAGCGCGCGCTGCAGCGCCGGGACCATGGGGAGCGCGAGCTCGGACGCCGCGGCGCGGGCGAGGAGCACGGCCTGGTCGTAGCCACGGTCCCGCAGACGGTCGGCGTGGACCGGGACCGGCACCACGACCTCGCCACCGACCCCGGCGCGCCGCCACCGACGGCCCGCCGCGCGGCCCAGCGGATCCGCGACCAGCCGGTTGCCGTCGTACTTCAGCGAGAGGAGCGCGGCTCGCACCGGCCCGGTGAACGCGGCGCACCACTCGAGCTGTGCGAGCCCGTCCGGCAGATCCGCGGGGAGCCCGATCGGCAGCCCGGGCGGCTCGTCGAGCCGGCGCTCCAGCGGACGCATGCAGCGCGGGCACAGCGCGGCCCCCTCGAGCCCGCAGCCGGGACAGCGCGGGGGCAGGAGGAAGTCGACGAGCAGCGCCACGGTGGCCATCATCGTCCGCGCGACATGCCTGCCCCGTACCCGCGGCTTACCGGATGCCGCGTCCGGGCGCGCAGCGGCACGGGCAGCGGCAGGGCGACGGCGTGTCGCGATGTCGCGTGAACGATCCGGCGCTCCCGCGCGTCGGATAGGGCGTTGGTCGAAGATGACGGCAAGTCGCCGGAGGGAGAGAACGCGTGTCGGTTCGAGGCCTGCTCGTGCGCGCATCGGCGCTCGTGGTGACGGTGGCTCTCGTCGGGGGGTGTGCCACTGGGTTCGCGGCCGGCGCGCAACCGGGTGGCGGTTCGGCCGCGGGTGCCGCCACTGCTCCGGCGACAGGCTCGGCCATCGCTCCGACGGCCGCCACTGCTCCGGCCGCCACGGCGACCCCGACGGCGACCATCGCCACCGCGACGACTCCGCCCTCGGCGGCGGCCACGTGCGCCACGGCGACGCTCGCCCGCATGACCGAGGAGCAGCGGATCGGGCAGCTCTTCCTGCTCTCGCTGCCGGGCGATCAGCTCACCGGTGCCGTCCGGGCGTCGATCGCCACGTACCACGTCGGGTCGGTCTGGTTCCCGGCCCGCACGACCGCCGGCGTGGCCGGCATCCGCGCGCTGACCGACGCGGTCCAGGCACTGGCGACCACGGCGAACACCGGCGGCGTGGGGTTCCTCGTCGCGGCCAACCAGGAGGGCGGCCTCGTCCAGGGCCTCGCTGGGCCCGGCTTCAGCACGATCCCGTCCGCGCTGGCACAGGGCAGCTGGCCGCTCGCGACGCTTCAGGCGCGTGCCCGCGCGTGGGGCCTGCAGCTCCGTGCCGCGGGCGTCAACCTCGATTTCGCCCCAGTGGCCGACGTCGTGCCGCCCGGCACGGATGCGCGGAACGCGCCGATCGGGGCGCTGCAGCGCGAGTACGGTCACGATTCCGTGACCGTACGCCAGCGCGTCTCGGTGGTCGTCAGGGGGATGGCACAGGCGGGGATCGCG
>JAJYJR010000720.1 GCA_021789355.1 Chloroflexota bacterium
AGTTGACGCTCCTGCTGGACGGCCAGCCGATCCGGGGGGTCGCGCGGGCGGCCTCGTTCCGGGCCGCGATGGACACGGCGGTCGACAAGCTCGAGAGCCTGGCGGTCGAACACAAGGAGCGCCCGCGCACCCGGAACCGCTCCGAAGAGGCGAAGACCATCCTCCACTCCCTGGCCGACGGCACGCAGCCCCCCGCCGAGCGGGAGGGCAGCCCGTCCGTGGTGAAGGTGAAGCGCTTCGCCATCGAGCCGATGTTCGAGGAGGACGCCGTCGCGCGGATGGAGGAGTTGGGCCACAACTTCTTCCTGTTCGTGAACGCCGAAAACGAGCGCCTGGCCGTCCTCTACCGGCGCCGCGACGGCGACTACGGGATGATCGAGCCCACGATCGGAGGCGCCTACACGCCCGGCCGCAAATAGGGGCCGACTCGCCGCTCGACGGCACGCAGGGCGCCCCAACGGCGCCACCAGCTCAGGCGGGCCAGGTCTCGCGCGGCGTCAGCCAGTACGTGCCGCCCTCGCGCGCCATGATCCCGGCACCGACGAGCGACCGGCGCAATGCCACCGCGTCCTCGGTCATGCTGCCGAGCCGCGCGTTCACCTTGCGCTTCGGGTAGCGCTCGCCCGGCGCGAAGAGCGAGTCGGCCAGGTAGCGCAGGAGCACGAGGCGCTTCTTCTCGTCGGCCGGGACCCGGGTCACGCGGCCGTCCGTGATGCACGCGCCCAGGATCTTCGCGTCGTACGCGGGCCGGGGCACGCCGTCGGGTCCGGGTGCCGTCGCCGGCTGCTCGACACCGCCCCGACCCGCGGCGTCCAGCTGCCGCCCCACCTCGGCCAGCCGCCCCGCCCGCAACGCGTACTCGACGAACGGGCGGCGGTCGCGGGACTCGACCAGCCCGGCCTCGCGCAGGCGGGCCAGGTGGTGGACCGTGGTGGCCGGCGTCAAGCCCAGCGCGTCGGCGAGCTCGGCCACCGCCATGCGCCGGGTTGCCAGGAGGCCGACGATGCGCAGCCGCGATGCGTCGGAGAGCGCCTTGAGGGCCTGGAGCAGATCGGAATCCATGCGTCATCTCCCCGCCGAACGGCAGCTGCTTTGACGGTGGTCTAACCGACAGTCTCAATCTCGATTCGATGGATGTCAAACCCAGGCCATCCGTTACCATCACCCCATGCAGTCCGACCCCCTCGCGGCCCTGGCCGGTCGCCGCGTCGGCGCCCACCTGCCCCTCGCGGGGGGCATGGTCAAGGCGGTCGATCGGGCCCTGGCCATCGGGGCGACCTGCCTGCAGGTCTTCGCCGACAACCCCAGTGCCTGGCGCCGCCGTCCGACGCCGCCCGCCGACCTGCCCGCGTTCCGCGCCCGCCTGGTCGAGGACGACGTCCTCCCGCTGGCGGTCCACGGCCCCTACCTGCTGAACCTGGCCGCCTCCGACGAGACCATCTGGGGCCGCACCGTCGAGGCGCTGATCGCGGAACTGCGCATGGCCTCCGTGTACGGCGCCGCCTACCTCAACGTGCACATCGGGTCGCACCGCGGGCACGGCAGCGAGATCGGCGTGGGGCGGATCGCGGAAGCGGTACGCCGCGTGCTGGCCGAGGTGCCACCCGTGACGAGCGACCCGCCGCCGGTCCCGGCCGGGTTCCGGCCCGTGCCCTGTGGCGCGCTGCTGGTGCTCGAGAACTCCGCCGGGGGCGGCGACGGGCTGGGCGGCACGGTCGAAGAGCTGGCGGCGATCCAGGAGGCGATCGGGGATGCCGGCGCGGACACCGCGCGGGTGGCGTTCTGCCTCGACACCGCGCATGCCTGGGGGGCCGGCTACGAGATCTCCCGGCCCGTGGAGGTGGACCGGCTGCTGGCAGCGCTGGACGCGGCCCTCGGCCCGGGACGGATCGTGATGGTTCATCTGAACGACTCGAAGGCCGCGCTCGGCTCCCACGTCGACCGCCACGAGCACATCGGGGCGGGGGCGATCGGGGCGGCGGGGCTGCGCGCCATGCTGCTCCACCCGAGCCTTTCGGCCGTCCCGTTCTATCTCGAGACGCCGGGGATGGACGAGGGCTTCGACGCGGTGAACATGGACCGGGTCCGGATGATCCTGCAGGGCGATCCGCTCCCCGAGCTTCCGCCTGCCGCCGCGGGCACCCAGGGCACGTGCTCGCGCACCCGGGGCACGCGCTCGCGCACCGGACCGCGCTGACCGACGCTCGACCTATCACGCAACCTTGCAAAGAGGGGGTGTCGAGCGGGGAGTGCGCACGGTACCAACGGGCTATTCCGGTGCGCCGACGCGACACCCATGATTCCGGCATGAGCGTGCAGGACCCGCGCGGATTCAACGAATGGCTCCGCGCCCAGCTCAAGGCCAAGCGGATGTCGCAGCGCCAGCTGGCGCAGCAGGCCGGCGTGGACCATTCCACCATCTCCCGGCTCATCCGCGGCGACCGGACTCCCTCGCTGGGGACGGCGACCAAGCTCGCGCGCGGCCTGCGGGAGATCCGCGACGAGTCCGATTCCCCCGCCTACTTCGGGCAGGTCGGGGTGGTCACCGCGAACCCCACGGCCCGCGTGGAGTACGCGCTGCGCGCCGACGACGTCCTCTCCGAGTCGCACGTCCGCCAGGTCATGGAGTACTACCTGACGGTCCGGGCCCGGCGGATGACGGGCAACAGCGGCAACGGCAGCGGCAACGACACCACGGTCCGGGCGGCGTCGATCCTGATGCGGCCGGCCGGCCAGAGCGCCGCCGGCGGGGGATGGAGCGGCCACCGCTCACCCGAGCGCTCCTGACCAGACACGGCGAGCCCGGGTTCCTCCTCACCCGGGCAAGCGCAATCCTCGGATGCCGGCCCTCCCGAGCGGGCCGGCATCCGGCATTTCGGAGCCGGCGCTCGCGCTGCCCTATCGGAGGCAGCGCAGCCGCGAGCAGTCCGGTGGATCCGCGCACCACACGTCCGCGGTCAGATCGCCGGACCGCCCCCGCCCGCAGGTGACGGCGCGCCGGCCATCCCGTCGGCGAGCCCGCCCGGCTCGGGCCCCGTCGAGCGCCCCTTGGTCTTCGGCGACAGGACGTACACGAGGCTGCCCAGCGCGACCACCGAGAGCACGCTGATCGCGCGGTCCACGATCGTGATCGCCAGCGCCTGATCGGAGGGCACGCGGTAGACGGCCGTGAGCAGGCCCACCACGGCGCCCTCCACGAAGCCGAGACCGGCCGGGGTCAGGGGGATCGCGGTGAGCAGCGACGCCGCGAAGGCGACGAACGCCGCCCCGCTCATCCCGAGCCGCACGTCGGAGAAGCCGAGCGCCAGCACCACCAGGTACAGGCGCGCCGCCTCGGTGGCCCAGATGCACACGGTGAGGAAGCCAAGCACGGGGATCTGCCGGCGCCCGATGCCGAAGACCCCCTCCTCGAACCGCTCGTACAGCTCCACCACGCGGGCCGGGACGGGGAACACATCCATCAGCCGCCGGCCGAAGTTGCGCAGCGTGAAGAGCCCCAGGGCCAGGAGCACCACC
>JAJYJR010000721.1 GCA_021789355.1 Chloroflexota bacterium
GCCGGCCCGCCGTTCACCACGTTCTGCCTGCGGCGGCGCGACGCGCTGGTCGAGCTGCTGCGCACGAAGCTGGTCCAGACCAACGTCGTCAAGCGCGCCGCGGCACTGCGCCTGGGGCTCGCCCACATCGCCCGACGCACGAACGGACCGGTCACGCTGATCGAGATCGGCGCGAGCGCCGGCGTGCTGCTCGCGTTCGACCGCTACCGCTACCGGCTCGCAGGGCGCACCTGGGGGCGACCTGACTCCCCGGTCCAGATCACCACGGATTGGCGTGGCACCGCGGACCGCCTTCCCGACCTGGACCGGCTCCCCCCCATCGCGGAGCGCTTCGGGATCGACCTTTCGCCGATCGATGCCCGTGATCCGCTCGGGCGCCGCTGGCTGCGGGCCCTCGTGTGGCCGGGCAACGAGGCGGAGTGGGTGCTCCTGGAGCGCGCGCTCGACGTGGTCGCGGACGACCCGCCTCGCGTGATCGCCGGCGATGCGATCGAGGTCCTGCCGCGCCTGGCGTCCTCGAACCTGGCGTCGGGTGATCCGCTCGTCGTGTTCCACGCCGCCACCCGCGCCCACCTGCCGACCGACCGCCGGGAGGCATTCGACCAGGCGATCCGCGATCCTGGAAAGGGACGGCGCCTGTTCTGGCTCTCGCTCGAGGGCCCCCGCGAGCCACTGGCAGAGCTGGCGGGAGCCCCCGCCCCCGTCCACCTACTTCAACTGGTCGAGGTCGACGGCGATCGGGAGGTGCAGCTACCAACCGAGCGGCTCGCGATCTTCGAGCAACACGCCGAGTGGGCCATGCCGTTGGCAGCCATCTGAGGTCGCGCGATGGAGTGTAGTCACCCGACCACCCCCGCCGCAGAACGGCGACCCTCGTCACGGCCCGGACGAGTACCCGAAAGGCTCGGGTCGACTCCTCATCGACCTCCGAAGCTGAGATCAGCCGCCGCGCATCCCGGTGTTCGGTCACCGGAGCCTTGACGTCCTCCACGGTGCCTCGGTACGGTTGTCGCGTGTTCCGCAGGCCGCAGGTCAACCTCTACTCTCGCGATCTCCCGCGCGCCCTGGCCTTCTACACGGCGCTCGGGTTCGTGGAGGAGTTCCGGTATCCGAAGGGAGGGGCGCCCGAGCACGTGGAGCTGCAGCTCGACGGCTTCAACCTCGGCATCGCCACCGTGGAGACGGCCGTGGAGAACCACGGTCTGTCACCGAATCTTGAGGGCCGGGGCATGGAGCTGGTCCTCTGGACCGACGACACGGAGGCCGCAGTTGCCCGCCTGCTCAGCCTGGGAGCGCGGGCGCTCTCGGCGCCGCACGACTGGCTCGGAACGCTGCGCCTGGCCTGGGTTGCCGATCCGGACGACCACCCGATCCAGATCGCGCAGCAGCGCCGCTGAGGTTTCTCGCCGCTCCCTGCGGTCCCGGTTTGTCCCCCGACTCCACGCGGACCGACGAGTTACGCCACCCCGGCCAGGGCGGTCGCCACCCAGTCTGGTACCAGGATCCAGGTGAAGGGAACCGGCGGGTCAAGTCCTCTCCGGCCGATGCTCGCTGCCAGATCGGCCGGAATCACGATGGGATGGTTATTGTCGTCACGACTCCTCTCGCTCCGACCACATCAGACGCGCGGAGACCAGTTCCCGGACCGGATGACCGCTCATTGCCCTTGATCTACGTCTGCTGGTGCTGGGGGCTGCGCGCGCCGGCTGCATCCCGGTCCAGGTCGGGCGTGTAGATCGTGAGCCCCGCGCTCGCGGTGGCCGAACCACCGCGCTTCTTCGGCATCGAGCCAGTAACGCCCGCCGCTTCCTGAACCCCCCGCCTCTCAAGCCAGGGCCGGTCCATAGACTCGCGTGAGATCCGGCTGTGGAATCCCGGCTGGTGGGACCGTTGATCAGTCGCGATGCTGCCTGAGGTCGTCTTCGCTCCGGGCGCCCGGCCACCACGGGCGAGGATCCACGAGGGGGCGCGAGTCCCTCCCAAAGGCGATGGCGAGCACAGAGAGCCCGACGAGGGCGGCGGCGAGGATCGCGAGCAGTTCCATGCCTCCATCCTGGGCGGGCCACTTGAAAAGAGCAAAGCGATATAGTTGAATCATTGATCGTGGAAATCGATCATTGGGCCGACCTCGAGCTGCGCTACCTGCAGAGCCTGCGCGCGATCGCGGAGACGGGGTCGTTTCACGCCGCGGCAGACGAGCTCGAGTACACGCAGTCCGCAGTGAGCCAGCACGTCGCCGCGCTCGAGGCGGTCGTCGGCCTGCGGCTCGTCGAGCGCGGGCGTGGCCGACGGAAGATTGAGCTGACCGAGGCAGGGACGCTCCTACTCCGCCACGCAGACGCGATCGCTGCCCGTCTCAGCGCCGCCCGGGCCGACCTTCAGGCGTACGCCGCGGGCGCGTCGGGGATCCTCCGGGTGGGCACGTACCAGAGCGTCGGCGCGCGGATCCTGCCGACTCTCCTCAGTCGCTTCTCCATGAGCTGGCCGGGCGTGGAGGTGCAGCTCCGCGAGAGCTACGACGACCAGCGCCTGCTCGGCCTGATCGAGTCGGGTGGGCTTGACCTCGCCTTCGCCGTGCTTCCGCTGCCCGACGGTCCGTTCGACTACGTCGAGCTGCTGCACGACCCCTACGTGCTCATGGTGGCGGCGGGCTCGCCGCTCGCGCGGCGGGAGGCTGGCCCTGCGCTCTCGGAGATCGCGGAGCAGCCGTTCATTGGGTTCAGCGCGTGCAGGAGCACGTTGATCGCGGAGGCCTATCTGCGCCGGAACGGCCTCGAGATGCGGATCGTGTTCCGCTCAGACGACAACGGAACCGTCCAGGGGCTCGTGGCGGCGGGCGTTGGCGCAGCCCTCGTCCCTACGCTCACGGTTGACGCCGACGACCCGCGCGTGGTCCTGCTGCCGGTGGACGTCCCTCCGCGCGAGATCACGCTCGCCTGGCACCGAGACCGCCATCGGTCACCCGGGTCGCTCGCATTCGTCAAGCTAGCGCGCGAGGTGTGCGCCGGACTGTATCGGGCGGCTGCCGCTCCGACGTGGTCATGAACAGCGCTGCGTTGCGGCGTAGCCGGAGCAGGCGGGTGCCCGTCTGTTGACAGGTGCCCGGGGTGCTGGTGGCCGAGATCTTCACCCCGCATTTCCGCAGCACCGCTCCCGACTCGCGAGAGGCTCAGAGACGTGAATCCAGCTGCCCTCACCGAGCGCGACACGTGGACAGCCCTGCAGCGTGAGCGAATGTACGAGGCCTTCGGCTTGGCCGGGCATCGGACTGTACCGCTCGACGCGATCGCTCGTCTGGGCGGCGACCCTGTCCTCGGGTACGCGCGGGTGCGTAGCGAGGTTCGGGTGCCAGTGAGGACCGTCCCCGCGGTCACCGAGGCCTGATAGCGGCGGCCGGCGCAGACGAGCCGGGGGCGGGTCGTTGGCCGGCCCGGCTCGTGACCGCAGCGTGCGCACCGGAGCCGTCCGACCAGCGCAGGCGCGCCCACCCGACCCCGGCTCCGACGGCCGCACCCG
>JAJYJR010000722.1 GCA_021789355.1 Chloroflexota bacterium
GCCCACCCGCAACCCCGCCCGTGCCACAGCCCCGGCCTCGAGCTCCAGGCAGCCCCGCGCGCCGCGCACGAACCACACCACGCCCGTCCAGGGGCGCAGCCGCTCGCGGATCGCGACCACGCGCCAGGTGATGGGCTCTGCTCGTGGGCGGGCGAAAGCCCCGGGAGCTCGGGCTGCCGTGGGGTCCGGGCGTCCGCCATCGGCCGGCGCGAGGAAGACCGCGTCGATCGGAAACCGCATGAACAGCATGTGGATGCTGGTGTCGGTCGGGAGCCAGAGCCCCTCGCCGGGTGCCAGCCCGGGGTGTCCCATGAGCCCCAGGAAGCGCGCCCAGAGGGATCCGGCCGTCCGGACGTCGGTGGCCAGCGCCGCGTCTGTACCGACGACGCGCACGGCGGATAGCCGGCGAGCGGAGTGTGCCCTTGGGGAGGTCACGCCACGCAACTCCAGTGGGTCGGCCCGACGAGCGCCCGAACCGGATCGCGCTACTTCGCCCCGCCGAGGTTGACCATGATCAAGATCAACGCCGGACCCAGGATCACGACGAACAGCGACGGGAAGATGCAGCCCACCAGCGGGAACAGCATCTTGATCGGCGCCTGGGCCGCCAGCTCCTCCGCGCGCTGCCGGCGCTCGATGCGCAGCTGCTCCGACTGCACCTGGAGCACCTTGCTGATCGAGACACCGAGCTGTTCCGCCTGGATGACCGCCCCGATGAAGTTGGTGAGCGCCGGAACCTCGGTGCGCGCCACGATGTCGCGGAGCGCGTCACGGCGCGCCTTGCCCACGCGGATCTCCGCGAGCGCGCGCCGGAACTCATCCGACAACGGCCCCACCATCTTCTCGGTGACCTTGCCCAGTGCCGCGTCGAAGCCAAGGCCAGCCCGGACCGAGATCGTCAGCAGGTCGAGCGCATCGGGGATGGCGAGCAGAATCTGCTTCTGCCGGGCGCGGATCCGCCGGCCGAGCCAGAACTCCGGGCCGAGATAGCCGATCCCGGCGCCCGCCACCGCCAGCACGAGGCCGAACGGCAGGTTGCCCGCGATCAGACCGAACACGAGGAAGCCGCCCGCCGCCAGTGCAAGCGCGATCACGACCTTGAGTCCCAGGAAGTCGCTGGTGCGCATGTTGCCCGGGTGCCCGGCCATCGCGAGCCGCTTCTCGGTGCGCCCCGCCTGGGTGGCGCTGGTGAACCGCTCGGCGATCCCCGCCAGGCGGCGGGCGAACGGACGGATCGTCCGCTCGAAGAGCGGCTGCTGGAGCTCGAGCTCCTCGAGGTTCCTGGCCTGCATGGTACCGAGCTGCGTGAGGCGTGCCTGCACGGGGTCGACCGGTTGCGACTGTGCGATGCCGACGAAGACCAGCAGGATCCCGAGGGCCAGGACGGCGCCGACAAGGAGCGGCAGGATGGACATGGCTCAGACCTCGATGTCCACGATGCGGCGGATGATCATGAAGCCCATGAACATCGCGAATGCGGCAATGCAGAGCACGATCACACCCATCGGCAGCCCCAGCATCTCGGGCGGCTTGCGGAACATGGGCTGCATGAACGTGGGCGCGATCAGGAACAGGACCCCGGTCAGCCCGATCGGAAGAAATCCGACCACGTACCCCGACATCCGCTGCTGCGCGGTCAGCGTTCGGATTTCCCCCTTGATGCGAACGCGTTCCCGGATGGTGAACGCGATGGAGTCCAGGATCTCGGCCAGGTTCCCACCCACCTGGTGCTGGATCGAGATCGCCGTCACCATCAGTTCCAGGTCGTCCGAGCGCACCCGCCGAAGCATGTTGTCCAGGGCCTGATCGAACGCCAGCCCCAGGTTGACCTCGCGGATGACCCGCCCGAACTCGGTCGAGATCGGCGGCCGCGTCTCGCGCACCACCATCTCGACGGCCTGGAGGAACGAGGATCCGGCGCGGAGCGCGTTGGCGATCAGCGTGATCGTGTCGGCCAGCTGCCCGTTGAACGCCTTGAGCCTGCCGGCCCGGCGGCGTGCCAGCCAGAACCGGGGCAGGAAGAATCCGATCACGGCCCCGACAACCCACGCCAGCGGACTGCTGAACACCTGGACGAGCGGGCTGAGCAGGATCATCAGCAGCGGGATCCCGAGCGTGGTCCCCGCCCAGATCGCCAGGTATTCGCTGACCTTCAGGCGCAGGTCGGCGCGCGCGATGTCGCGGGCCAGGTTCGCGCCGAAGTCGCGCTGCTCGATTCCCTTGTTAAGGGTAGCCAATGCGGCCGAGTTGGCGATCATGTCCGAGATCGACGGCGTCCCGGCCTTCTTCTTCTCCTCCTCGGTCTTGGCCGAGGCGTACCGTTCGAGGCGCTCCGAGACGCTCGACCCGCGTGCGCCCGCCAGCCCGATGGCGACGAGCAGGATCGCGAGACCGGCGACGACGGCCAGCCCGAACAGAACCGGGTTGCTCATGTCGCCGTTCCCCTGCGCACTGGGCTACCCCCCGATCAGTAGGTGAAGCCGAAGAGGCCCGGCGGCAGGTGGATGCCGGCCACCTCGAACTTCTCGACGAACTTGGGCCGGATGCCGGTGGCCTTCAGGTGGCCCTGGATCCTGCCGTCCACCACGCCGGTCTGCTCGAAGACGAACACGTCCTGCATCACGATCACATCACCCTCCATCCCCTGGACCTCGGTGATGGCCACGATCTTGCGCTGGCCGTCCTTGAGGCGGTTCTGGTGGACGATCAGATCGACCGCGGACGCGATCTGCTCTCGGATGGCACGCAGCGGCAGCTCCACGCCGGCCATCAGCACCATCGTCTCGAGCCGGGCCAGCATGTCGCGCGGGGTGTTGGCGTGGCCCGTGGACATCGACCCGTCGTGGCCGGTGTTCATGGCCTGCAGCATGTCCAGCGCCTCGCCGGACCGGACCTCACCCACGATGATGCGGTCCGGGCGCATGCGGAGGGCGTTGCGCACGAGCTCGCGGATCGGGATGGCGCCCCGGCCCTCGATGTTGGGGGGCCGCGACTCCAGGGTCACCACGTGCTCCTGGCGGAGCTGCAGCTCGGCCGCGTCCTCGATGGTCACGATCCGCTCGTCGTTGGGGATGAAGGAACTGAGCACGTTCAGCGTGGTGGTCTTGCCCGAGCCCGTGCCGCCCGAGACGAACACGTTGAGCCGCGCCTCCACACACGCCTTGAGGAAGTCGAACATCTCGGGGGTCGCGGTGCCGAAGCGGATCAGGTCGTCCACGGTGAACGGCGACGCGGCAAACTTCCGGATGGTGAGCACGGGGCCTACCAGCGAGAGCGGCGGGATGATCGCGTTGACGCGGGAGCCGTCGGTGAGGCGGGCGTCCACCATCGGCGAGGACTCGTCCACGCGGCGGCCGATCGGCGCGATGATCCGGTCGATGATCCGCATCACGTGGTCGTCGTTCTGGAAGACCACGTTGGTCAGCTCGAGCTTGCCCGTGCGCTCGATGTAGACCTGCCGCGGCCCGTTGACCATGACTTCGGTGATGCTCTCGTCACGGAGCAG
>JAJYJR010000723.1 GCA_021789355.1 Chloroflexota bacterium
AACCCGGCTCGGTATGCATACACCTCGCGCGCCTCACATGCCGGGGTCCTCATGCGGTTCGCCATCTCCTCGCCCGAGGAGCGTCGGGCCATGTTGACGGAGGCGCCCGTCGGCGAGCCTTTGGCTCAGTGAAGACCCCCACCTTCGACGAGATCGAAGCATTCCTCAAGATCGACGGCTGGGGCCTGGATCGAAGCACCGGCCACGACTTCCACGAGAAGGTCCTGCCAAATGGCGAGACCCTTCGCTCTCACACGTCGTTCGCCGGGAAGAAGACGATGAGCCCAGAGCGCTTCAAGGCGATCCTCGCCGACCAGCTCAAGGTATCCGAGGAGGAGTTCTGGGATGCGCTTCGGACGAAGAGGCCCGTGACCCGGTCGAGCCCCCAACCACAGCCGGCCCCCACGTCGCTTCCTGACTGGCTGAGGGTCGCGCTCCACAATGACTGTGGGTTGAGCGGGGAGGACATCGGACGCCTCACGGAAGAAGAGGCCCGCGAACTGCTTACGCAGCACAGGTCCAGGCCGAACGGCTGACTGCGCCGGGCCCGTCGATTCGGGGCCGCCGCAGCCTGCGTACACTCACGCGGTGAGCGAGGACGCGCGGGAGGCCGCGCGCGACGCCGCCTGGGGCCTGGTCTATGCCGCCCTCCCGGCGGGCTGGGTGGTGCTTCCGCCCGTGTACGACCCGGTCGATCACGTCTGGCGCGTCTACGCCCGTGACCTCCGGGGCGCACCCCGCGAGTACCAGCCGTGGGCGGAGGGCGTCGGCGCCGACGATGTGACCGCCCTGCAGGTGCTGGCCCAGCGCTTCCGGGTGGCGGACGGAGACGCGGAGGCGTAGCCTGGCCCCCCGACGCAGCGATCACGGACCCGGTCGGTCCCGGCGGATCAGTGGCGCCTGGCCGTGGCCGGGCTGGCCCTCGCGACGCGGCGGGGCCGGTCGCTCGGTCGGTGGCTCGGGCACCGAGGCACCATCGCCGCCGCCCGGGGCGTCGTGTCGCGCTTCCTCCTGGCGTCTGCGCTCCATGGCGGCCAGCACCTGGGCGGCATGGCGCTCGGCCTTGCGGCGGGTCTCCCTGCCCGCGCCCATCCGTGACCACCTCCCCTGGTTGTGCGGCACCAGTGTGCCGCGGCGCGCTCCCTGCCGCGTCTGCCGAGCGGCCCGCTGGCGGCGGGCGCTGCGTCATCAGCCGAGGCGGTGCTCTGGTTCACGGTTGCGTGGAGCCGCCGACACGCGCGTCCCCTCCGACACGCGCGCATCTCCAGGCGGGCTGCCGCTCAAGCGGCACCGCGCGCTGGGTCGGCGCGCGAGGCGCAGGGTCAGCGCCACCCGCCGAAGCCGCGCACCCGGTCCACGCTGATGACGAAGACCTCGCGCGGGTCGGTGCGCGGGTAGGGCGCCCCGCTGTACCGGCGGGAGAGCCGGTTGATGAAGGCCAGCCCCTCGTCGTCGCGGATCGCTGTGACCCGCCCGCTGATCGAGAGTCGCCGCCCCGGGTTGGCCGGATCGACCACCGAGACCGCCACCTGGGGACGCGCCCGCCAGGCCCGGCTCTTGTAGGACGTCTTGGGCGAGCTGGTCAGCACGTGCTCGCCGTCGTAGTCGACCCACATGACGTGGGCGACGAGCGAGCCGTCCGCCTGGGTCAGCGAGACATGCGCCAGCACGTTGGTCTGCAGCAGGTCTGCCAGCTCGGCCGGGATCGTGGCCACCCTGATCGTCTCCTTCGTGGTGCGGGTTGCCCCCGCTACTGCGTGTGCAGCGCGCCGTCGGCGTCGACCGTGTACCACCAGCCGCCCTGCGCGTCCACGGCCTGGCCCAGGGCCTCGCCCGGCCGGGTGTCGAGCGCCCAGCGGTACAGGGGCCGGCCCGCGTACGTGACCTGGCGGCTTCCGTCGGTGCGGGTGGTCGTGCCGAGCAGGTCGGCGCGCACGCCGGGGCCCGACGTCGGCAGCGTCACGCCCGCCGGCAGCACGAGCGGGGGCCAGTTGATGGCGCACAGCCCGTAGCAGGTGGACCGGCCCGCCTGTCCGTCGGGCTGGTACGCGTAGAGGGCGTACCCCGTCCCGTCCACGAGCACCGACCCCAGCCCGCCGATCGACGCGACCCGCACCTCGTAGGACGGGCCCGACGCCGCCGGTGCGG
The DNA here is from genome assembly GCA_021789355.1 of Chloroflexota bacterium. The sequence continues at coordinate 2,149 of JAJYJR010000723.1, forward strand.
GCGACGCGGTTCCTCCGGCGGAGCACGCGGCCAGCACCAGCATCAGGGCTGCCGCCACGGCGAGCAGGGAGCGGCGCATGAAGGGTCTGCCGCGCGCGGGGACGGCACGTGGGGCAGGTGTCACTCGGCAGACCTCCGTCATCCAGCGAGGCCAGGGAGCGTACACCCGGGGGAGCATGTGGGCTCCCGCGTGCTCGGGTGGCCGGGCCGAACGCGCCGTGCCGCCCGACTGGCCCATCGTCCGACTGGTGGACGGATCAGCCTCGGCCGACCGGGCCTGGCGTCCGACCCGCCGGGCCAGCCTGAGCCACCGGGCCGACCGCCTCCGAGGACGCGCCGCCGGCCACGGGCGGCTCCTCTGCCCGACGCTCCCCCGGGCCCCCCTCCGCTGCCCGACGTTCCTGCGCCCCGCGGTCCGCGTCGATGAGCGGGAGCAGCACCTGCTCCTCCTGCTCCAGGTGCGCGCCCAGCAGCGCATGGAAGGCGTGCAGGTGACCCCGCAGGGCGACCTGCACGGGATGGGTCGGGGTATCACGGAGCAGCAGCCAGTCGGCCTCGAGACGTTCGAGCTGGCCGCGCAGCTGGCCGTGCTGCAGGCGCAGGTAGCGGGTCGACAGGGGCGTGCCGGTCAGCCGCTCGATCTCCGGGTAGCAGAACGTCTCTTCCCAGGCCAGGTGGGGCAGCAGGGTCTTCTCGAACTCGTCGATCGTCTTGCGCAGGACGCCCGCCAGGTCGATCCCGGCGAGCGGCCCGACGAGTCCGGCGGCCTGCTCCAGGTGGGTCATGAGCGGCTCGAGCGAGCGGTGCTCATGGCACAGGATGCGCCGCTCCTGCACGGCCGCCGTGCGTTCCGCCGCCGGCATCATGGCCTGCTCCCTTCCGCAGGGCGCCACGCCCCTCCTGCCGTTGACATGGTGCGCGCCCCAGGCGCTCCCCACACGGGCCGTCCGACCGGCACCGGGCGTGACGTTCGGCGGAGGCGCCTCGGACAGCGCCCCGCAGACCTCGGTCGTGCCCGGCGCGCGGGCACCGACCCGCCGGTGCAGCTGCGGGCGCGCGGCGGGCGGGCACGCCTGGCGGTGTGCAGGTCCCTACCGCTGGTGCCGGTTCAGCGCTGCGACGGACGCTGCGGCCCCGGCGACGAGCAACGCGCCGGCGACGAATGCCGCGCCCAGAACGTGGTTCGGACCGATGGTGATGATCCCGAGCACGGCGAGGGCGCTCGGAAGGCCGACTGTCCACGGGCGTCGACGACCTCTCGCGGCCGGCGGCTGGGTCTGGTGCGACATCCTGTTCCTCCCTGTGGCGGACACCATCCAACCGCACACCCGGCGGCCGCACCTGCCGAGCGAT
>JAJYJR010000724.1 GCA_021789355.1 Chloroflexota bacterium
CGAATTGCGCCGAGATCCTACGGCCCATTACGGCCTGCCGGTGACCACGTCGACCTGGTTCCCAGGCGGCGAGTGCGCAGGCCGCGCCACGAACCGGCGCGCCCACCAACCAAGGGTAATCCGGGGGCATGTCCGTTCACGTCGGGGCCCTGTCCGCAGTCGGCGCCCCAGGCGCCTCACGTCGGGGCCCTGGCCGCACCCGGCGCCCCGGGCCGCAATCGGCGCCCACCCGGCGCCCCGGGCCGCAATCGGCGCCCCCGGGCCGCAATCGGCGCCCACCCGGCGCCCCGGGCCGCAATCGGCGCCCCGGGCCACACCCGGCGCCCCGGGCCACACCCGGCGCCCCGGGCCACACCCGGCGCCCCGGGGTCTTGACGTTCTCCGGGTTGCGTGTTAGCTTACCATCTAACACACAGATGACGGAGATGACACTGTAATGGTCCATTACGACGCACGCAGCCGGAACCGCCGGGTGACTGCGCAGGGACCGTTGGTACGCGGCCTGTCCGCGACGGCCACGCGATACACCGTCGAGTTCGACGCCCGCACCGCCTACGACTTCCTGGTGAGCCTCGCGCTCGGTGGCGTCGATGTCGCCGAGCTGCCGGCCGACGACCAGCGCTGGTTGCGCGACGCGCGGGCCGCCCTGCCGGCGGACGTGCGCGCCGGCACCTTCGTCGGCGACGAGGAGCACGAGGGGGTCGCGTCCGAAGTCGCCGGCGTGGTCCTGGCCCATCCCGAGGTCCGGGACGCGGCGGGGCTCGTGGCCGCAGTGGAGGCCATGCCGCCCCGCGACGTCGCGCGTGCGCTGCTGCGCCGGACCCACGACGCGCCCGACCGCGCCCTCGAGGCGGACGTCGAGCGCGCCCTGGGCGGGGATCGAGAGGCCATCGCCGCGATCGAGGAACGGACGGCCTCGCTCGTCGAGGGCCGGAGCCTCACGGCGCTGCGCGCCATCCTGCGCGACCCTGTCGGCACCGCCGAGCGGCTGCACCTCGCGCTGCGTGCGTGGCTGGAACCCTTCCAGTCGGTGGAGGATCGCGTGCACCGCGTCCTGGACCGGGACGTCGCCTCGCGGCAGGCGGACGTCGCGTTGCCCGCGGGCGACCTGGTCGAGCGGACCACCGGGGGCATCCGCTTCCTCCCCGATCCCTCGGTCCGACGCGTCGTGCTCGCACCCAGCTACTTCGCGCGGCCCTACAACTGGGTCATCGCGGGGCAGGGCTGGCGGCTCTTCTGCTATCCGGTCGCCGACGCCGCGCTCGGCGAGCAGGGACCCTGGGAGGCGCCGTCGGGAACAGTGCTCCTCTATCGCGCGCTCGGCGACCCTCAGCGGCTGCGCATCCTGCGTCTCCTCGCGGACCGGGACATGTACCTGACCGAGATCGCGCAGAAGATGGAGCTGTCGAAACCGACCATCAAGCACCATCTCGCCCAGTTACGGGCGGCCGGACTGGTGACGGTCACGGACGAGGGTGCCATGACGTACTACACGCTGCGGCGGGAGCGGCTCAACGAGACGGGGACCGAGCTGAGGCGTTACCTGTCATGAAGTCTCATCGGGGCGAACCGGCCGCCGCGGGCCGCCGCAGGGTCAGATGTCTGACTAACACGAATGTTACGAGATACACGATCGGGCACACGACCCAGGGGACGACGAAAAGGACGCAGGCATGGACTGGCAGATGGCACACGATGACGCGCTGACGAGCACGGTGGTCCGCGCCCGGATCACCGAACTTCAGGCCGAGGCGGCGGACGAGCGGCGCGCCCGAGCGGCGAGGGCCGGCGCTCGGCCCGTGCCGGGCGCGTTTCGGGTCCGCCTCGGGCACGCTCTGGAGGCGGTCGGGGCGGCGGTGGCGGGCGAGCCGAGGCTACCCGGCCGGGCCCACTGACCGCCCCGGGTCGCGTCAGGTCACGGGTCGCGTCAGGCCCCGGGTCGCGTCAGGGCAGCAGGTACAGGACGAGCGCGGCCGCGACGCCGATCGCCGCGGCTGACGCGATCATGCTGGCGGCCCGTCGCCGATCTTCACCCCGGGCCGCTCGGTCCGCCACCGGAGACGCTGCCCCGAGGCGCGTCGACATGTTGAAGACACCACGTGTGGCGTACGCGACGCAGAACCGGTTCCGGACCTGGAGCCACGCCACGACCGTCCCGGCGGCGGGGAGGCCGACGAGCAGGCGCGCCTCCCTCGGGGCGCCGACGGCCAGCACCAGGGCACCCAGCGCCAGTGTTGCCGCGGTGGCGGCCACGGCCCCACGGCGACGCGTCGCCACCTCCACCGGTCCGATGTTGCACGTGCCAGGCACGTAGGCCGCGGCGGGCGGGTTGTTGCTCATGCTCTGTTCTTCGCGCTCCGGGCGGTGCCGGATGTGGCCACGCCGGCGGCCACCGGCTGCCATTCGCCGAGCGGCCGAACGTCGGCACAGGCGGCCACGACGGCAGGATCGAGCGAGCGAGCGGCCTCGATCGCCGTCTCGATGGTGGTGAAGCACAGGATCCCCTCGGCCACGGTCGCCTGGCGGATGTGCGCAGCGTCCCTGACCACGCCCGTCTCCGGGGACGGCGTGTTCACCACGAGCCGCACCTCGCCGGAGGAGATCGCGGCCACGATGTCGGGGTCGCGTCCCCCGTCCTCGCTGAGCCGGCCCACCTCGCGGGCGGCATGTCCGAGCGCGCGGAGCGCGGTCGCGGTTCCGCGAGTGGCCGCGAACCGGTACCCGGCCTCGGCGAGCGCCGCCGCGAGCTCCGGCAGCCGCGGCTTGTCACGGTCGGCCAGTGACACGAGGGCGAGCGCGCCGTCAGGACCGGGCAGCGGCGGCCGCAGCGACGCAGCCAGCAGCGACTTCGCCATCGCCACGCGCGGGTCCCGGTGCATCCCGATCACCTCGCCGGTCGACCGCATCGCGGGTCCGAGTGACGGGTCCACGCCGCGCAGTTTCGCGGTGGAGAAGACCGGGGCCTTGACGGCCGTGAAGGGCCGCGGCGGCAGGAGCCCGTCCGGCCACCCCAGCTCCTCGAGCGTGGCGCCCAGGGCGATCCGGGTGGCGAGATCCACCATCGGGACGCCGGTAACCTTCGAGATGAAGGGCACCGTGCGGCTCGCCCGTGGGTTTACCTCCAGCAGGAACACCCCGTCGTCACGGACGATGTACTGCGCGTTGAGCAGCCCGCGGGCGCCGAGCGCGAGCGCGACGCGCCGCAGGCTGGCGAGGATGAGGTCCCGATCGCCGTCCGAGAGGCGCTCCGGCGGGTAGACGCCGATCGAGTCGCCCGAGTGAACTCCCGCTCGCTCCACGTGCTCGATCAGGCCCGGCACCAGCATGCGCTGCCCGTCGCACACGACGTCCACGTCGACCTCCAGCCCCTCCAGGTAGGCGTCAATGCGCACCGGACGATCCGGGTCGACCACGGCCGCCGCGCGCAGGTGCTCGGCAAGCTCGGCAGGGCCGTACGCGAAGTCGATCGCGAGGCCCCCGATCACGAAGCAGAT
>JAJYJR010000725.1 GCA_021789355.1 Chloroflexota bacterium
GCCCACCGCACGCAGGTTGAACACGTCGAAGAAGAGGACGATTGATGCGCCGGCCACCGAGGCGATGGCGAGCAGGGTCTCGAGCGGGCGCGCACGGAGCACGTCGTCAGCAGGCGGCGTCGCCCAGCTGAGCAGGAACCCGCCGATCACGAAGATGGAGAGCGCGTCGCCGGCAGCCCAGGCTGACCACGCCAGCGGGACGTCGGTCGCGCGCAGGGTTCCGGCTGCCGACAGGCCGAGCAGGCCCAGCGACGCCCCCACCAGGGCCGGCAGCGCGGATCCCAGGATCAGTCGCGGTACGTCGCCCAGCCGGTCGAGCTGCGGCCGCAGGCCGGTCCGGCCGAGCAGCGCCGCCGCCACGAGCGCCTCCGCCGCGTTACCGGCCCCGACGAACGCCGCACCTGCCGGGGAGATGCCGTGGGCCAGGTTCGCGGCGAACGCACCCACGAAGATGCCGGGCCAGAGGGCGACGCCCCCCAGCAGGACCGCAGCAACCGCGATGCCGGCCGGGGGCCAGATGGGCGATGCGTTGCCTCTCACCAGCGCGAAGGCGTACCCGACCTGTGCGGCCGCGACGTACGCCACGGCGACAAGGACCGACCCCGCGAGCACGCCCAGGGCGGTCCGGCTCCGACCCGCCTCGATCAGCCCCTGCACGCGTGCCTGAGCGGCCGCCAGGGCTCCCGTCATCCTCGGATCCTCCGCGGGAGGCTCGCCGCCCCGCGCGCCGGGCTGGTCAGGGTGGGGCACCTCGGCATGACGTTCGTCTCGAACCCGGCGGACACCTGGACGCGACCAACAACGATGCTCAGGATGGCGGTACGCCCGACCCCTGCCGGCCTTGGTCACACCGCTCCCGCCCCCGGCGCACATCGTAGCGCGCCGGGAGCCTGGGCGGTCGAGGAACAAGGGATGATGGGCGGGGACGACTGGTGGGCGTTGCCCGATCCGCCACGTTGCCGCTCGACTCCGCGGGAGGGAGGAGTCCGACATCCTGCCGACCGCCGAACGGGGCCAGCGTCGGACGTCCGACAGGGCCGGCCGACGGGGCCCCGCGGAACTGGCACACTCAATCGCCTGGTACGGGTCGCGGGCATGGTCGAGCGTCCCCGGGCGCGGCTCCCGTCAGGGTGGTTGCACGTGGGGGTAGACGAAAGCCCAGCTCACGAAGAACCACTGGGCCAGCGCGAACCCGATCCCGAGCGCCAGGGTGCCGCGGCGTCCCAGCCGGGCGGCCAGCGCGGCGAAGGCCGGGAAGGCGGCGAGGGCGTAGCGGGGCATGGAACTGACGATGCCCCCGGGCAGGAGCCCGAGGGCGACGGCCACCATCGAGTAGACCGCCAGCTCGGGGTCGCGCCGCAGGAGCAGCACGCTGCCCGCGAAGATGAGCGCCGTGAAGGCGAGCGCCGCCATGCGCCGCGGGTCGTGATGGCGCAGCAGGTCGAGGACCTGCACGAGTCCCGCCGAGCGGCCCCAGCTTGGGGACCCGTGCAGGAACCCCGCGGGGTCATGCGTGAGGAGCGCGACGTAGGTCCACCAGGCGGCAAAGGCCAGGCAGCCCAGGACCACTGCGAGCACGGCCGCCTGGCGTTCCCGCCCCCGTGTGCCGAGCGCGACGACCATCGCCGAGACCACGATGGCAGCCCCCGCGATCCTCGCGAGCATTGCCAGGGCGGACACGAGGCCGTGTCGCACGGGCTCGCGCCGGCTCAGGAAGTATCCCGCGGCAAGCAGCAGGAAGAGCGGCTCGGAATAGGCCAGCGAGAAGACGTAGGCAGCCGGGTTGAACGCGAGCAGGGCCACCGCCCCGGTGGCGGTCGACGCGCCGAAGCGATCTGCCAGCAGGCGCCAGGTAAGTACCCCGGCGGCCACGAACAGGAGATTGGCGAGGGCCACCGCGCTCACCGCAGCCGGCACCGGGTCCAGCGTGGTGGCGTGGATCAACAGCGGCCAGAGAGGGAAGAACGCGAAGTCGTGGTGGACGTTGGTGGCCGTCAGGGTCACCGGAGCGGCGTGGTACCCGCCCCTCGCCACCTGCAGGTACCAGCCTGCGTCCCAGGCCGCGAAGGGGTCCCGCCGGTGCGGGTGGCTGAGCGCATTCGCCGCCAGCACCAGCAGCCCCGAGTACGCCCTCGAGGCGAGCGCGATGCCGAGCGGCAGCGTCACCCAAGCCCACGCCGCGCGCGCACGAGCCCGGACGCCGGCCGACCCGGGTGCCGGCTGCGCTTGGGGTTCGGGCGCAGGGCCCGTCATCTCGGGCCCCAAGGCATCCCCGGAGACCCGGGCGCACCGCGCGGCCGGACGGCGCACCGCGCGACCGGGCCGCGCTCCCGGACGTGGCCGGGGCGCCTGCTCACGCGGGGAACGCCCTCGAGGGTCGTCACCGTCCCGCTGCCCTGCCCTCAGCTACCCTGCCGCCGCTGGCCGTGCGGCCCGGGCGCCGCCGTGATGGTAGTCGCGCGGGCCGGCACCATCGATCAAGATGCGGGGCGGATACCGTCACCGGGCGCTGCGAATGGGAGTCCGAGAGCGTCATGAACGGGTGGGGCCACCGGTCGTGCGACCAGTGGCCCCACCCAGCAGTTCAGGCCGTCAGGCGGCGGCCTGCCGTGAGCGAACCGTCACTGCTCGCCCTGGAACTGGTAATCGACGTTGGCCCCGGCCGCGTCGGCGTGGCCGCCCGGCCCGTCGGTCTCGGTCCCGCCTGCCTCGGTGGCCGACTCGGGGGCCTCGGCGGCGCCACTCGCTGCCTCGGCCGTCGTCTCGGGTGCCTCGGTCCCGGCCGTCTCGGTCGCGGTCGTGCCGGCGGCGTCCGGCGCAGTCTGGTCGCCCTGCTGGACGTCGACCTGCTGGCCGCTGGTGCTGGACCCGCCGGTCGCCGGCTGGGCCGGGGCGACGGGCGCCACGACGGCGGGGGTCGTGACGGTTGAATGTACGGCTGCCGTTGTGGAGTTGCTGGCGAAGGCGATCCCCGCCCCGCTCAGGAGAAGCACGGCCAGACCGCCGATGGCGGCGCCGCGCAGACGTGCGAGCATCATGGTGATGGCTCCCTGTGGGTGGACCGAGCCCGCTGCCCGATCACTGCGAGCAGCCTGGCAGGCGCGGCATGAGACGAGAGTGAATCTCCCCTTGGCCGAGATTCACCCAGCGTTCATCCTGCGCTTGCACAATGGGCGCACGATGGACGCTGCAAGAGCCGCCCGCGCCAGCATCGCCGCCCGCGGCCGACGGCCGGCGTCGGCGCGCGGGAGACAGCCATGAAGCTGCTGCTGCTCGAGGATGACGTGCGCCTGAGCGGCCTGCTGCAGCGCGGACTGCGGAGCGACGGCCACGCGGTGGATGCCGCGGCTACCATCGAGGACGCGCGCTGGTTCACCAGCGAGGGCGTCTACGACGCGCTCATCCTCGACGTCATGCTCCCCGACGGCGACGGCTTCGCGTTCTGCGCAGAGCTGCGCGCCGGCGGCAACTGGACCCCGGTGCTG
>JAJYJR010000726.1 GCA_021789355.1 Chloroflexota bacterium
GGCTGGTGTGGAGCAGCTGGACGCGCCGGTTGACCGTGGCGACCAGGAAGTGGTCCTGGTTGATCGCGCGCACCTTCCCGATGTGCGTGAGACCGTGGACGTCAATCTCGTCGTCGCGCGGCTTGCGGGCGGCGTCGGCGCGTCCGGCGTCAGCGCTGGTCATGGGATACCTCCTGCAGTTCGACCTTCAGCCGCGGGATCGCTCATCGTCGGGCCGTCTCCGGGAGCCTGCTGACCACCGCCGGCCGGTTCGACGCCGAGGACGAACCGCTCGGCGGCCGGGGCGGCGGTCAGCCGGCCGAGGGCGTCGGTCATGCCCGCTCCCAGGCCGTCACTGGCCGCGGCTCTCGGCCACGCGCCGCCGGAACTCCGTGATCCAGTTGGGTGAGACGACGAGCCGGTAGTCGTTGGCCTGGGGCTGGATCGCCAGGATCCGGCCGTCGCGCGACACGTCGTAGTCGGCCGAAAAGGCGCCTGTGAGGGCGGTGAGGTTCGCCAGGACGGTGTCGCGGCCGAGCAGCCGGAACGACGGCGACAACGTCACGCGTGCCCCGAGGAGGGCTGTCCCGGCACGGTAGAAGAGCCGTGTCCCGTCGGGCGACCAGACGGGCTCCGTCCCGCCGGCCACCGAGACCTGGATCCGCGCGGAGGGATCGGGGAATGACTGCACGTACACCTCGAAACGGCCCGACTCGTCCGAGGCGAGGGCCACCCATCGCCCGTCGGGCGAGAACCGCGGGTAGAGCTCGTTCGCGGCGGCGGCGGCGTAGGGTCGGGCCAGGCGGGTGGAGTCGAGGGGAATGCGGTACACGCCGATGAAGTTCGCGGGCAGCGCGACCACCAGCAGGGACTTCCCGCCCGGGGAGAGCGCGGCCTCCGGCGTGACGTAGGGCTGCCCGAACAGCCGCTCGGCGGGGGCCCCTCCGGCGGCCATCTGCGACCACACCTCGCCGGTCTGTCCCTCGCCCGTCGCCGCGTAGACCACGCGCGATCCGTCGGAGCTCCACTCCACGGACGTCGCGCTCCCCGAGTTGGTGAGCTTGGAGAACGTCGCGAGCGCCGGATCGTAGATCCACACGTCCCCTTTCCCGTCGTCCGACAGCACGACCGCGATCCGCCGGCCGTCCGGCGCCAGACGCGGCGACGACAGCACGTGCACGCCCGGCACCACCGGCTCGACCTGCCCCGTCCCTCCCGGGCGGAGCCACACCAGCCGTCCCGAGGCTCCCCCCTGCGACGTCACCATGGCGCCGCCGCGCGAGACGTAGACCCCCGAGTTGCCGTTGAGTCCCTGCATGACCGGCACGGGATCGTGCACCGGGAACGGTTGGCCGACGACTCTGCTCATCCCGCCGTTCAACCGAGCGGCCATCACTTCGCCGTCCGCCTGGACGTACACGAGCATTCCGTCCAGCACCGCCAGCGGCCGGACACCGACGAGGCCGAGCGGCGTGACCCGGCCGCCGGGAACGGATGCGACGGCGAGGCGCGAGGAGGTGTTGCTCCCGCTCCAGACCGTGAAGAACACCGCGCGGCCGTCCGGCGTCGCGATCGGCCAGAGGTGGTCGCGCTCGCCATGCGCCGTGTCGGGGTGCGTCAGCGCAACGGCGTCGCCCCCCGCGGCGCTCACCACTGAGAGGCCGTGGAACGGGCCCTGCGCGCCGAAGACGATCTGGTCCCGCGCGGTCCAGTCCGCCCCGTTCGCCCCGCCCGCCGAGGTGATCGTCACCGGCTGGCTGCCGTCGAGCCGGACCTTCCGCTCCTTGCCCGCCTGCTCGAAGGCGAGCCACGAGCCGTCGGGCGAGAAGTACGGCTGGTAGGCGTCCACCGTCCCCGGAATGGGGGTGGCCACCAGCTCGTCGCTCCTCAGCGCGTAGAGCTGAAAGCTCGTGGCGCCGTGCGCGACCGTGTAGACCAGGGTCCCGCCATCGGGCGAGATGGCCGCGGGCCACGGGTAGTTGTCCACCGGCCGCGTGCTGTCCGACGTCGCCAGGACGTAGCTGATGGGCGGCAGCGCCGCCGCCTTCTTCCGGCCTGCGAGGCCGATCGCCACGGCGAGCGCCGCGAGGCACAGGAGCGACGGCACGAGGACGAACGGATCGCGCAGGGGCCGCCGCCGGGCCGCGAGCCGTGGGCCGGCCGCAGCCGCCGCCGGTGGCGCCGCCGCAACGGCGGAGGCGAAGCCCGGATTCGCCAGCGCCGCGGCGAACGCCGCGGCCGTGGGGAACCGGTCGGCGGGCAGCTTCTCGAGCGCCTTGACCACCGCCGCCTCGACGGGCGCGGCGACGGTGTGCCGCTGCAGGGTGATCGCCCGCGGCGTCTCGGTCATCACCCGCGCGATGATCGCCTGCGCCGTCGGGCCCGTGAACGGCGGCTCCCCCGTCAGCATCTCGTACAGCACGCAGCCCAGCGCGTAGATGTCCGCCCGGGGCGTGATGCTTTTCTCGCCCATGGCCTGTTCCGGCGCCATGTACGCCGGCGTGCCGAGCGACATCCCCGTCTCCGTCAGACGCGTGCCGCTCCCCGTGCGGCTGGCCGCCAGCGCGATGCCGAAGTCCGCCACCAGCGCGTGCCCGCCGTGCAGCAGGATGTTCTCCGGCTTGATGTCCCGGTGAATGATCCCCTGCTGGTGGGCGTACTCCAGCGCGTCCGCCACCTCACGCGCGATCGTGACCGCGTCCTCGACCGGCAGCTGCTTCTCGCGCGTGATGCGGTCGCGCAGGCTCTCGCCCTCGACGAACGGCATCACGTAGAAGACCAGCCCGCCCGCCTCGCCCGAGTCGAACAGCGAGAGGATGTGCGGGTGCTGGAGGTTGGCGGTGGTCTTGATCTCGGTGAGGAAACGCTCGGCGCCCAGGATCGAGGCCAGCTCGGGGCGCAACACCTTCAGCGCGACCCGGCGGTCGTGGCGCACGTCGTGGGCGAGATAGACGGTGGCCATCCCGCCCGCGCCCAGCTCGCGCTCGATCGCGTAGCGGTCGGCGAGGGTGGCGGCCAACCTCCCCAAGGCGTCGGTCATTCGAGCCGGATGTCTCCGGCGATGGTGGCCAGCGTGCCCAACCCTTCCACCGTCGGCACCGCACGGGTCTTCAGGGTCTCGTCACCCTTGAGCCGGCCGGCTGCGCGGGCGGCCGCCACCGCGCGCTCGATCTCCCGCTGCGCCGTGACGCCGAACTGCTTGAGGAACTTCCGGATCTCGAGATTGAACGTCTCGTCGTGCATGGTCACCCTCCGGGCCCCGGGCCCCGTGGCGCGGGGCGATGACGGCCTGATGGTCGCGAAGCCACTGAGGCGCCTTGCATCTAAGGAAAGGGAGCGGCTGCAATCAACGTCGGCCGCGACGCGCGGGCAAGGGTGCGGGAGGCTGGCGCACCTGACGCGGTTACCGCCCGGCGGCCCCTCTTGCGACCGGGCGTCCGCGCGCGGACGTTAGTCCGCATGGAGTTCCTCAACTTCCTGCTGATCGCGTGGACGGCCTGGCTG